>JAEUJR010000877.1 GCA_016793585.1 Archangium sp. | reverse complement strand
CTGAACTGATCACTGCGCGCGTCGGTGGGCAGCCCGGCGATCTGCTCGGGCGCCATGTACCCCGGCGTGCCCATCACGGCGCCATCACGGGTCAGCGGCGCGGCGAGGGTCGAGTCGGGAATCACCGCGTCGGGGGTGATGGGCACGGTGGGCGAGGGCGTCGACGTGCTCTGCCGGGCGAGCCCGAAGTCGACGACGCGCGGGCGGCCGTCTTTGCCGATGAGGACGTTGTCGGGCTTGAAGTCGCGGTGCACCAGCCCCGCCGAGTGCGCGGCCGCGAGCCCGCTGCCGGCCTCGACGAAGGTCTCGACGATCTGCTGCCACGGGTGGTCGCCGCGCAGCCACTCGCCCAGCGTCTCGCCTTCGACGAACTCCATGGCGATGAAGACGCGATCGCCGAAGGTGCCCACGTCGTGCACGGCGATGACGTTCGGGTGCTGCAGCCGCGCCATCGCCTGCGCTTCGCGCAACAGCCGCGCCTTGCCCTCTTCGGCCGAGAGGGAGCCCGCCCGCAGCAGCTTGAGCGCCACGCGGCGATCGAGCCGCGGGTCGAAGGCCGCGAACACCTCGCCCATGCCGCCCGCGCCGAGCTTCTCGAGCAGCACGTAGTGGCCCAGCGACATGCCGCGCGAGATGCCGGTCGCCGACGGCTCGCCCGAGGGTCGATCGGGCCGGGTGTCGGGGCCCTGCGGTGGCCCCGAGATGGGCGCCGCGACGGTCTTCGAGAAGACGATCGAGCTGATGTTCTGCTGCCGCTGCCTGCAGTCGGGGCAGACCCCCAGGTGGGCGTGGGCCCGCGCCTCCTCCTCGCTCGACAGGTTGCCGAGCGTGAACTGAAGAATGAGCTCTTCGTCGAGGTGGGGCATGGACCAGCAGGTGCGAGAACCCTACTCCCTGCTCCTGAGCGAGGCTCGTTCTCGTCAACGCGTCGGCGGCCCGTGGATTCCGGCGCAGAAGTGCTAGAGCGCACGCCGCATGGCGCGATGGCTCGACGCAAGGGTGGGGTTCGGTCTCGTCGCCGCGCTGTACCTGCTGTGTTTTCCCTACCACCCGGCGCTGCGCAGCCCGAACGAGCTCTGCCGCCTCTGGCAGTCGCGCAGCCTGGTCGATCACGGCACGGTGGTGATCAACGAGACCCTGCGGGAGTTCGGCATGGTCGGCGATCTCTCGTGCGTCGCGCGCGTGAAGGTCGGTGAGGCGGAGCAACTCGTGAGCTGCGTGCAGCCGCCGCCTGCCGGCGCCCAGCTGATCGAGATGAAGTACTACCCGTCGAAGGCGCCGATGTTGTCGTTCCTCGGAGCGCCCATCTACGCGGTGCTCAAGGCGCTGAAGGCGCCGGTGACCGAGTCGTCTCAGGTGCTGTTCTCGCGGCTCTTCATCACCGTGCTGCCGACGCTGGTGATGCTGTTCTTCCTGCGACGCTTCCTCGCGGCCTTCGTGAGCCAGACGACGGCCGACACGCTCGTCGTCGTCTACGCGCTCGGCACCATGGCGTTCAGCTACGCCGAGCAGTTCCTCTCGCATCAGCTCACGGCGGTGCTGTTGTTCGGCACGTTCTACGCGGCGTGGCGGGTGCAGCGCGGTGAATGGAAGGAGCGCGGGCTGCTCGTCTCGGGGGCCTTCGCCGGGGCCGTGGTCTTCACCGAGTACACGGGCGCGCTCGGCGTCGTCTGCGTGGCGGCGTACGTGCTCGCCGCGCGGTGGAAGCAGTGGCCCGAGCTCGGCCGCGCCGTGGGCCTGGTCGTCGCGGGCGCGGCGCCGTTCCTGCTGGGGCTCATGGCGTACCACCAGGCCTGCTTCGGGGCCCCGCTCACGAGCGGCTACAAGTTCCTCAACGACGCCGCGTACCAGGGGTGGCACCTCGGCGGCTTTCTCGGCATTCGGTACCCCGACCCGCGCGCGTTCGTGCTCTCGGCGTTCTCGCCGCTGCGGGGCTTCTTCACGCTCTCGCCGTTCCTGTTGCTGGCCTTCGTGGGGCTCTCGCCGCTCAAGGCGGCCGAGAAGGCGCAGTGGGTGATGGTGTTGGTGCTGCTCGCCGGCAACGCCTACTTCACCTCGTCGTTCACCTACGACTCCTGGGGGTGGACGACGGGGCCGAGGCACCTCACGCCAGTCATTCCCTTTCTGCTGCTGCCGGTCGCCCTCGGCCTCGAGCGGCTGCTGGCGAAGTCGCGCGTCTGGTTCTCGCTCGCGGCCGGGCTGTGCGTGTCGTCGGTCGTCGCGATGTCGCTGGTGACGCAGGTGAACTACGTGCCGAACGATCTCGAGTACACCGACGCGCAGGGCGTCTGGCACGTCTCGACGTCGCTGTTCGGGCTCGCGGTGCCGCTGGTGCGGGAAGGCCTGTGGCCGGTGTCGTGGCTCAACGCGCTGGTGCCGAACCCGGGGCCGGGCGCGCTCCTCGTGCTGCTCATCGTCGCCGCCGCCGCGTGGGTCTTCACGCGGTTCCGCTCGGCGAGCGCGGTGCCGGCCCTCGTGCTCATGGGTCTGGTCGGGCACCTCGGCCTGCTCGCGCTGGTGACCGAACAGCACTCGGCCAGCGTCTCGGCGAAGAACTTCCTCAAGCAGTCATGGGCAGCTCCCTCGGGGCAGCCGTACTCGTGGTGGTGACGCATGCCTCGCCGTGACTTCCGGGCCGTCGCCGAGCAGCTGCCCACCGTGGTGTGGGAGACCGACCCGCGCGGCTCGTGCACCTTCATCAACGCGAAGTGGACCGAGCTGACCGGCCAGAGCGTCGCCGACGCCATGGGCCTGGGGTGGCGCAGCTGCATCGACTCCGACGATCTCGTGCTGGTCGACACCGCGGCGCGTGACGCGTGGACGCACGGCGTGCCGCTCGATCTCGAGGTGCGCCTCAACCGCCGCCCGGGTGAGACGCGCTGGGTTCGCATGGTGGCCTCGGCCGACGTGCGCGGGAAGGTGCTGCTCGGCTTCGTCGGGCTCGTCTTCGACGTGACGCCCGCCCGGCAGGCCGTGGCCGAGCTCGGAGAACGGGAGAGCCAGCTGCGCCTGCTCGAGGCGCGCAACCAGGCGCTGCTCGAGAGCCTTCCCGACATGCTGTTCCAGTTCGACGCCGACGGGTGCTTCGTCGACTACCAGGCGTCGGCTTCGACGTCGTTCCTGGTCGCGCCCGAGCGTTTCCTCGGCAAGCCGGTGCACACCATTCTTCCACCGCAGATCGGCGACGCGGCCCTGGCGGCCATGCACCGCGCGCGCGCGACCGGCCAGCCCCAGCGCCACGAGTACGATCTCGACGTACCCGGGCATGGGCGGCGCGACTTCGAGGCCCGCATCTCTCCGATGAAGTCGGGCGGCTTCCTCGGGCTCGTGCGTGACGTCACCGAGCTCAAACGTTCGGAGCGGCAGCTCATCGCTGCCCGCGAACAGGCCATGAGCGCCTCGAGCTCGAAGAGCCAGTTCCTCGCGAACGTCTCGCACGAGATTCGAACGCCGCTCAACGGCATCATCGGCGTCACGCAGCTGCTGCGAAACCTCACGCTGCCCGACGACGTGCGCGAGTACGTGGGCGTGCTCGAGACCGCAGGCGAGTCGTTGATCGAGCTCGTCAACGAGGTGCTCGATCTCTCGAAGATCGAGGCCGACCGCCTCGAGCTGCAGCAGGCGCCGTTCGACGTGGCCGCGCTGGTGACCCAGGCCGCGCGCGCCTTCGTCGCCGAGGCGCAGCGCAAGAAGCTCGAGCTCGTCATCGACTGTGACGTCTCGCCGGGGCTGGTGATCGGCGACGCCGGCCGCGTTCGGCAGATCGTCAACAACCTCGTCGCCAACGCGCTCAAGTTCACCGACGCGGGCAGCGTCACCGTGCAGCTGCGGCGCACCGCCGACGGCCCCACCGTGCTCAGCGTCATCGACACCGGCCCGGGCGTACCCACCTCGTTGCGCGACACCATCTTCGAGCCCTTCGTGCAGGCCGTCGGTCAGCGCCGGCAGGGAACGGGCCTGGGCCTGTCGATCGCACGCCGGCTCGCGCTGCTCATGGGCGGCGATCTCGCCGTCAGCAGCACCGAGGGCCGTGGCAGCACCTTCGAGGCGCGGCTGCCCCTGCCGCGAGGTCCGGTGGTGGCGCCCCCCGTGCGTCAGCGCGTCGCCTCCCGCCCGTTGACGGTGCTGCTCGCAGAAGACAACGCCGTGAACGCGCGGCTCACCAGCGCGATGCTCGAGTGGCTCGGCCACCAGGTGGCCATCGTCAGCGACGGCAAGGCGGTGCTCGAGACCACCGCGCGGCGCACCTTCGACCTCGTCTTGATGGACGTGCAGATGCCGCTGCTCGACGGCCTCGAGACGACCCGCCGGCTGCGCGAGCGCGAGCGCGACGGCGGCACCCGCCTCGCCATCGTGGCGTTGACGGCCAACGCGATGAAGGCCGACGAGCTGGCCTGTCTCGAGGCAGGCATGGATGCCTACCTCGCCAAGCCCGTGACGGTCGATGCGCTCAACGACGTGCTCGCCTGGTTCGGCGAGCGCCTGGGCCGCTGATCAGGGGTACGAGACCGACCACTGGAACGTCGACGGGCCGGCGGTGAAGCCGTTGGTGGCCCGCAGCTCGTACGTCGACGAGGTCGCCGGAGGCACGCCACCGTCGGGGAAGAGGGTCTGCGCGGTCGGGTTCTGGAAGGTGACCATTCCCGACGTGGGCGAGGTGCGGAAGGCCGCGAAGCGGTAGCGCTTGAAGCAGCGCTGGTTGGGCTGCGCGACGGTGTTGCCGATCGCCAGCTCGGTGCACGGCCCGAGATCGATGATGCCGCCGTCGGGTTGAACCTCGGCGCGGTACGTCTCGTACACCAGGTCGTGACCGAACGATTCGCCCGCAGCCGACGGCGAGAGGGTGGCGGTGCCACGCGCACCCGAGATCGTCGCGATGGTCAGGGAGGGCGTGCCCTCGGAGGCCAGACGGTTGAAGTAGGGATCGTACCACTTGAAGCCGGCCTGAACCGTCTGCCCGACGCCGACGAAGCTCGGAGGCGAGAACTCGATGAAGGGCGGCATGGGGTTCGAGACGAGGGCGTCGGTGTAGACGACGTGCGTCGAGGCCCAGATGCGGGTGTTCGCGTCCCAGCAGCCGTTGGGCGGGTCCCACGAGGTGTTGGCCGGGTCCATCTGGCCGGTCGCGCAGTTGTACTGGGGGAAGTTGTCGAACGTCTCGCCCGGGTCGTACGCGCCGTTGTCGTTGGCGTCGACGAAGGGCTCGGAGAGGTCGACCCACCACTCGCCCGGGTCCCAGCGGCCGTTGTTGTTCGGCGAGCCTGAGGGGCTGTCGAAGAACTGCTCCTCGCCAGGCAACGACGCGATGATCGTGGTGAACCGGTCACGTGGGTTGCGCGTGCCAGCGGAGGGCTCGTTCATGAGCGGCGTCGTCTCGACTGGGAGACCCGGAGACGCGCTGAAGGTCATCGTGGCCGCGCCGCTTGCCAGCGGGCTGGGCGCGTTGATGGTTCCCGACTCGGAGCTCCAGACCACGGGAATGTTGAAGCTGACGGGGCTGCCCGCGCGGTCAGTGGCGTTGACGGAGCAGCCAGTCTGGGCGTCGGCGCGGGGGGGCTGCACGTTCTGCATCGCGCCGATCGACTTCCGCGCGCACGTCACGTTGAAGCGACCGTCGTTCACGACACCCCAACGCACCGCGATGCCCTGGGCGTTGGCGAAGACGGCGGGCCGCGCACGAACGGTGGCGCGAACGGTGGCCGAGCCGGCCTCGTTCCCTGCGCGAAGCAGCGTCGAGACCTTGCCCATCGCGTCGGTGCGGTCGAGCGGCGGGTCGATGTTGGCTCCGCCTGCGGCGCCGGGCAGAATCGAGAACGCCACCTGAACTCCGGGCACCGGCTGGCCGAGCTCGTTCAGCACGCGGAAGATGACCGAGGTGGTCGTCTGCATACCGGCCTGCTGGGTGTTGATGGCGGTGCGGGTGGCGGTGAGGTCGGTCTGCTCGATCTGCTCGACGCGCACGACGTTGACGGGCTTGGTGTCGCTGCCGTCGAAGGCGCGCGCGCTGATGTTGAAGCCCATCGTCTCGTCGGCGACCGAGAGCTCGACCGTCGCCTGGCCGATGTTGTTGGTGAGGGTGACCGCGTCTTGCACCTTCTGGGGCAGCGGCACCGAGCCGTCGAGGGTACCGCCGGTGATGTGCCACTCGACCGGCACGCTGGGCAGCGTGGCCATGGTGTCGTTGCGCTTCACCGTCGCCGTGACGGTGACCGAGTCGAAGCCGGCGTCTGACGACGCGCGCACGAGCGAGATGACGGTGGGCGTGATGGCGACCGACACGACGCGCCCGCCGTCGGGCAGACCGGCGTCGGGGAACATGAAGCCGCCGTCGTCGACCACGATGCCTGCGTCGAAGCCGGCGTCAGCGCCACCATCGGCCCCGCCGTCCGCTCCGCCGTCGGTGTTCACGACGGTGGTGATGCTCACCGTCGTCGTCGCCTCGACCAGCTTGGAGTTCGTCGTCCACTCGGCGGTGATTCGGGCCGTGCCCTTGCACTCGGGCTCCATCGCCACGTTGCACGAGAAGTCGATCTCGGCCTTCCCGTTGGCGAGCTCGAGGGTCGCCTTCTCTTTCAGGCTGCCGATGGTGCTCTGCACACGCACCGACCCCGTGCCGATCTTCCCGAGCCCGTCGGTCGCCGAGACCGCGATGACCGCTTTCTGCCCATCGGAGCGGATCGAGCGCGGGGTCGCCGTCACCTCGAACACCGGGTCGACCATCTGGGGACCACACGACACGCCAACCACTGCCACGCAGGCCGACACCAGCCACAGCTTCCAATTCATGAACTGCTCCCCTTGTTCGCCGAAGGACGAGACCGTCGCGGCCGCGAGTCTCGCCCGGCACGACGCCGAGTCAACGACTTCGCCAGCCTAGGCCACGCCAGCCCAAACCGTCACGGCACCTCTGGAACTCGTGTGTTACGAGGTGCGCCCATGAACTTCTCGCTCAGCGACGACGTCAAGGCCCTGCAGGAAACCGCTCGCAAGTTCGGTCGTGAGGTGATGCGCCCGAAGGCGGCGCACTACGACGAGACCTCCCAGTTCCCGCGGGAGATCATTCAACAGGCCTGGGAGCTCGGCCTGATGAACATGACGATTCCGCAGGAGTTCGGCGGCATCGA
>JAEUJR010000871.1 GCA_016793585.1 Archangium sp. | reverse complement strand
GGATCCACCAGCCGTCGCGGATCCACCAGCGGTCGCGGATCCACCAGCGGTCGCGGATCCACCAGCAGTTGCGGATCCACCGGCAGTTGCGGATCCACCAGCGGTCGCGGATCCACCGGCGGTCGCGGATCCGCCGGCGGTCGCGGATCCGCCGGCAGCCGCGGATCCACCGGCCGTTGCGGCTCCACCAGCGGTCGCGAATCCACCGGCGGTCGCGGAGCCACCAGCAGTTGCGGAACCACCAGCGGTCGCGGACCCACCCGCGCCACCGTCGGTTGCTCCAACGGGCTGTCCGCACGCCATCAACGACGTGACAACCACGCACGAGCACGCGACCACACGAACGAATGGAGCGACCACGCGACCTCCTCGGGAAATGAAGCCTCGACCATGGCTCAGGTCAGTCCATCACGCACTCAGCCGCGATCGGTTGGTGACCCTCCCCATCAGGCAACGGCGCGAGACGCCCGGCGGGGTCCTTCGCGCAGTCAGACGACGACGCCGCCACCACTGCACGACTTCGTGATGGAGCCAACGGCGACACGACGCGTGACTGTGGCGTCGCTGGCCAACGACGTGACGATCGCGAGTCATCTCATCGCCCTGGGACCTCGACAACCAGGACAACCGCGCAGCGATGGCCACCCTGAGCCGCTGAGCCTCGTCACCGACCACGCCTTGACTCGCCGTGACGCGCCGACTGCACTCCGCCGCCTCATGAGCGCACCCGACCTGTCTTCGGTGTTCCCTCCTTCACCGACGTCGGTCCCCGCGGGCCTCACCGCGCCGACGAAGGCGTACAAACGTCACGCCTGGCTCGCGATGGGCGGGCTGCTCTCGTTCGTCGGCCTCTATCTCGGCCTCACGGGCTACCTCGCCTGGAGCATCTGGCGCCTGCTCGGCAACGCCCTGCTTCACGACGGCAACGTCATCGGCGCCGCGTTCCTCTCGTTGCCTGCGATGTTCTTCCTCGCGTTCCTCGTGCGCGGTCTCTTCATCGTGAAGCGCGGCGCCGATTCGTCGCTCGTCGAGCTGAAGCCGGCTGATCAACCCACGCTCTTCGCCTTCCTCTACAAGCTCGCCGACGAGACCGGAGCCCCGCGCCCGCACAAGGTCTTCCTCTCGGGCCGCGTGAACGCCGGCGTGTTCTACGACCTCTCGTTCCTCAACCTGCTCTTCCCCTCGAAGAAGAACCTCGAGCTCGGCCTTGGCCTCGTGAACTCGCTCAGCCTCGACGAGTTCAAGGCGGTGCTCGCGCACGAGTACGGCCACTTTGCACAGAAGACGATGGCGGTCGGCCGGTGGGTGTACCTGGCCGAGCAGATCGCCGGGCACATCGTGATGTCGCGCGGCATCTTCGACCGCTTCCTCACGGGGCTCTCGCGCATCGACATTCGCGTCGCGTGGATCGGTTGGGTTCTGCGGCTCTTCGTCTGGGCGATTCGCGCAGTGCTCGACACGGCCTTTCGCATCGTGGTGCTCGCCCATCGCGCGCTCGGCCGTGAAATGGAGTTCAACGCCGACCGCGTCGCCGTCTCGGTGAGCGGCAGTGACAGCCTCGTGCACGCGCTCCACCGCCTCGGCCCCGCCGACGAGGCCTGGCAAGAGGCGGTCTCGTTCTCGGCTGAAGAGCTGCACGCGGGCCGCGAGGTGAAAGACCTGTTCGCGCTGCAGTCACTCGCGCTCGAGCACCTGCGCCGCATCTTCGACGAGCCCGACTTCGGCAAGTCTCCGAAGCGCCCCGAAGGCGACGCGTCGTTCCGGGTGTTCGACGCAGGCCTCGCGCAGCCGCCGCGCATGTGGCTCACCCATCCACCCAACCGCGAACGCGAAGACAGCGCGAAGGAACTGTACCTGCCCTCCCCGCTCGACGCGCGGCCGGCGTGGGCGCTGTTCGCCAACGTCGACCAGGTTCGCGCCGAGGTGACGGCGAAGCTCTTTCAGAAGGCGAAAGAAGAGCGCGCGAAGAACTCCGCCGGTGCGCCCGCGCCCACGCCCGTCGAGTCGACGATGGAGGAGCGCTTCGCCAAACGGTTCAGCCGCGCCGCCCTCGACCCGCGCTACCGCGGCGTCTACCTGGGCCGCTCCATCGCTGCGTACGAAGAGAAGCCCGACGCGCTCATCGGCGACGTCGAAGCGCTCGACCACCAGGGCGTGCTCGCTGCACTCGAAAGTCTCTACCCCGCGTCGCTGCGCTCCGAGCTGAAGGCGTATCGCGACCGGCGTGAAGAAGAGCTGCAGCTCGAGGGCCTCGCAGACGGCGTGTTGACGGCGCCCGGCGGCATCATTCGCTACCGCGGCCGTGAGATTCGTCGCAAAGAGCTGCGCGGCGTCATCGAGGCGGTGCGCACCGAGCGGCGAACCGTCGAGCAGCGCATTCTCGACCACGACCGCACCTGCCGCGCCACGCACCTCGCGGCGGCCAACCTCGTCGGCCACGGGTGGAGCGACCACCTGCAGGGCCTCGTCGAGCTGATGCACTTCGTCTCGCACTCGCTGCGAAACCTCGCCGACGCACACAGCCACTTGCACCACGTGCTCGACATCGTGCTCGCCGATGGAAACGTGTCGTCGGCCGAACGCGCGCGCGTGCTGCACTCGGCCGACGACCTCTTCGTGGTCATCACCCGCCTGTGGGACGCGAAGAAGAGCCTCGTGCTGCCCGACGACGTCGACGAGGTCTACGAGACCGCTGGCGGCTTCACCGCGCTCTCCGAAGAGCTTGGCCTGCTCAGCCCCAACGAAGGCAACCTCGGCGACTGGCTGCGCGTCATGGAGGGCTGGGCCGGCGGCGCCATCGGTGACCTGCGCGTGCTCGCCGACGTGACGCTCGACCGCCTGCTCGAGGTCGAAGACCAGGTCGCGAAGTGGGTGCGTGAAGGCGGCGAGGTCGAAGACGCGCCCGAGCCCGCCGTGGTGCCTGCGAAGTACGCGACATGCGTCGTCGGCAAGGAGCGCGAACGGCAGAAGCGCCTGGGCTGGTGGGACCGCTTCCAGACGGCAGACGGCGTCGTGCCGGGAACGCTGCGCGCAGCGGTGGCGTCGGGCGTGCTGCTCCCTGCCCTCTTCGTCAGCGGCCACATCGGCTCGTCGACGGTGCACGTGGTGAACGGGCTCAACGTGCCCGTGAAAATCGTCATGGAGGAGCGCGCGCACGTCGTGCCCGCGAGCAGCACCGACAAGTGGGAGCTCGACCCGTCGGGTGACGTGCAGGTGAAGACGACGCTGCTCGACGGAACCCTCGTCGAGCAGTTCGAGGTCGGCGTCGGCGGCGGCTTCTCACACGCGCTTTACGACGTCGCCGGCGCCGCGCCCCTCGTGGAGTGGACGGCGGTGTACGGCGCGGGTGGCAACTCCGAGCTGCCTGACGTGCCCATCGGCGCGCCGCGCTGGAGCGACGCTCCGCAGGACTACTTGTTCGTCGAGCCGCCGCGCTCCATCTCGTTGAAGCGCGGGCAGACGGCGTACAAACGCGTGCTCGAGGCGCCCCTCACCGCGCCCGCGACGTCACAGGTGGCGCTCGTGAAGGCGGTCGACCAACGCCGCGACCTCATCGTGGCGCACGTGAAGTTCGACGAGGTCGCCGAGTCGTTCGGCAGCTGGGCGTCGTTCGCCGACGAGCTGCCCGAAGCGAAGGCCGTGCTGCTCGCACGCGCGAAGGCCGAGCCGTCGAACGTCTTCCTCCAGCGAACCGTGCAGGACTTCCTCGAGCCGGCCGAGCGGGAGGCGCAGTGCGCGGCGGCGGCGGAGCTGGCGAAGGCGAAGCCCGATGATGGAGACCTCGCGTACCTGTCGTTGCGTTGCGCGCAGGCGAATGGCGAAGAGGCGGACTACCTCGACGCGTGGAAGGCGCACCCGAAGAACCCCTGGCTCAACTGGGCCGTCGCCGAAGACCTCGCGTCGCGCGGCGAGTGGAGCGACGCGCTCGACGCGTTCGACGTCGCCGAGGCCTCGAAGGCCTTCGCGCCCATGCGCAACGCGTCGCTCGTCGAACACCTGCGCGTGCTGCGCGGCGCGCGCGCAGCTGGCGTGGCGGCGACGATGCCCCGCGCCATCACCATGGCCCCGAAGGAGTCGACGGTGGCCTTCATGCAGCGGGTCGAAGGCGCCGAGCAGAAAGACGACTGGCCCTTCTTGAAGGCGTACCACCACCTGCGCGCTGGCAAGCTGAACGAGGCGCGGCGCGAGAGCAGCGGCCCCGGCGTCTCGGAGGCTGGCCGGTCACGCATGACGCTGCTCGTCGGCGCCTCCGACGGCGCGTCACCGGCGCAGGTGAAAGAGGCGCTCGAGGTGCTGCCGAACCCCGACCTCGGGTGGGTCGACGTCGCGCTGTCGATTCGTGAAGGGCAGTCGGTGCAGACGGTCGGCGCGGTGGTGTCGAGCCTGCGGAGCGCGACCGAGCAGGAGGAGCTCGCGTCGGTGCTCTCGGACGAGGCCCTCGCGAAGGCCCCCGCGCGCCTCGAGGCCATCGCGAAGCCGCTGCTGCTCCGAGACCGCGCCGTCGTGTTGGCGATGGGCGTCATCGTGCTGGGCGACAAGGCGCCGCCGCGCTGGCGCAGCGAGGTGAAAGAACTGCTGTTCACCATCGAGCGCCCGTACTTCAGGTGACTCAGCGTTTGCCGAACCCGGGAATGGCGGTGGCCTGCTTCATCCACGAGGCCACCTGCTCTTCGTCGAGATCCTTCACCGACCGAAGCTCGACGCCGCGCGAGTCCTTCCCCATGCCGGTGGGCGCCGCGGGCGGAATGGGTGTGAGCGACGTGCCGCGCCCGAACGTCACCTTCACGTGGCCTGCGAAGCCACCGACGCAGAAGCACCAGCCGTCTCCGACGCCGTACCAGGCGATGCCCCACTTCACGCAGCGCTCCAGCGCCGGCAGCGTTCGGGCCGCGAGCGCGTCGACTCGCTCGGCGAGGCGGCGCTGTGGCTGCGGCAACACCTTGAAGTAGGCGAACACGGGCTCGTCGCCGAGTGCGGCCTTCGCCGGGCTCGCCCTGCCTGTCATGGCAGCAGGCAGCTTCTTCAGCACGGCAGCGGGCTTGCGCGTCTTTCGGGTGGCCACGGCGGCGTCAGATGGCGGCGTCGTACGAGAGCACGAGCAACGCGGGCACCTCGGGCTCGTCGGCCGGCTTCTCGTCTTCTTTCTTCTCACCCTTCTTCGCCGGTGGCGGCTCCTTCGCGGCCGGCTTCTTCTTCGCCGATGGGTCGGGCACGAGCTCGACACGGCACGAGCCGCTGCCGCACGAGAGGGTCGCGGGCAGCGACGTGAAGCTTCCATCTTCGAGCGCCGACAACAGCACCTTCGGCTCGGCCATCGCGTCTTTGCCCATCGGCAGCGTCGGCAGCACACGGCGCGCGACGGCGACGGCCTCGGCGCCCACCGTCTTCGTGTTCAGCCCTGCGCCCTTGATGGAGAACGAGTACTGCACGCGCTCACACCCGCCGAACTCGACGGTGGTCTCGATGCCGTCGGCCAGCTTCAACACCTGCTTCACCTTGCGCTTGTCCTTCTTCGTCGAGACGAGCTTCACGCCCTTGGGCAGCTTGCTCGAGAACTGCGGCGCGATGGCCCTGGCGTCGAGGGCGCATTCATCGGCGAACGAGGAGCAGGCGAGCAACGACACGAGAACGAGACTGGCGCGGAGCATGTCGAGCAGTATGCCGCCAACGCGCGCGCCATACCCGTTCGTGCTCGAAACATTCCTCGCGTGAAGCCGGTCATGTTACCGGTGGAAACATCAACAGTCGGAGGTGCCCGTGGAGCAGGCCACCATTGCAGCGATTGCGACGCCGGCCGGACGAGGCGCGGTGGGCATCGTGCGCGTGTCGGGGCCGCGGGCCATGGCCGTGCTGCGGCGGTTCTCGCCGACGGTCGACCCGAAGCCGCGCGTGGCGACCCTGGTGCATCTGCGGGTCGAGGGGGTGGTGGTCGACGAGGCCCTCGCCTTGTGGTTCCCCGGGCCGCGCTCGTTCACGGGTGAAGACGTGGTGGAGCTGCAGACGCACGGGTCTCCGGTGTTGCTCGAGGTGTTGCTCCGCCAGGCGTTGCGCGAGCCCGGTGTTCGGCTCGCCGAGGCCGGCGAGTTCACGCGTCGCGCGGTGGGCAATGGGCGGCTCGACCTGACGCAGGCCGAGGCGGTCGTCGACCTCATCGATGCGCGCTCAGAGAGCGAGGTGCGCTCCGCCGCCGCACGGCTGGAGGGCGCGTTGTCGATGGTGCTGGAGCGGCTCTACCAACCGCTGTTGCAGGTCTCGGCAGAGCTCGAGGGCGCGCTCGACTTCCCCGACGAAGCGGAGGGCGTCGAGCAGGGCGTGCGGGAGCGGCTGGAGGCTGGTCTCGCGCAGGCCGTCGAGCTCGAGCGCATGGCGGTGGCCGGCAGCCGGCTGCGGCACGGTGGGTTGGTGGTGCTCTATGGGCCGGTGAATGCTGGGAAATCGACGCTCTTCAATCGGCTGGTGGGCAGCGCGCGCGCCTTGGTCGACGACGAGCCCGGCACCACGCGGGACGCGCTGGAGGCCAACCTGGTGCTCGGGGGAATGCGGGTGACGCTGGTGGACACGGCGGGGCTTCGCGCCGACCCGGGACGGGTGGAGGCCCTGGGCATCGCGAAGACCCGGGCGTTGATCAACCAGGCCGATGTCGCGGTGCTGTTGATCCCTCCCGGATCAACTGATCAGTCGCTGGCAGCGTGGCGAGCCGAGGCTGACGAGACGAAACGGCTCGAGGTCTGGGGCAAGGCCGACCTGGGGGCGGCTCCGGGGCTGGCTGTGAGCGGGCTGAGCGGCGCGGGCCTGGAGGCGCTGAACGCAGCCATCGTCGAGCGCGGGCGGTTTCAGGTCCCCGACACGGTGATTGCGCACGAGCAGCACGTCGAGGCGATTGGGGTCGCGCGCACGGCTCTGGAGCGGGCGGTCGCAGCCCTCGAGGTGGCGCCGCTCGACGTGGTGGCTGGAGAGGTGGGGCTCGCCCTGTCGGCACTCGCGCGGTTGATGGGCCTCGACCACTCGAAGGAGCGCCTCGATGCGCTCTTCGCGCGCTTCTGTATCGGGAAGTGACGGGCTCGTTTCACGTGGAACATCACCCTCCCCTGCCCTGATCAGGTCGTGGCTGGCTCTCGTGGCTGGCTCTCGTGGCTGGCTCTCGTGGCTGGCTCTCGTGGCTGGCTTTCTCGTCGCTGGCTCTCTCGTCGCTGGCTCTCTCGGCTGCGTTCTCTCGGCTGCTGCGTTCTCTCGGCTGCGTTCTCTCGGCTGCGTTCTCCCGGCTGCGTTCTCCAGGCTGCGTTCTCCAGGCTGCGTTCTCCAGGCTGCGTTCTCCCGGCTGCGTTCTCCCGGCTGCGTTCTCCCGGCTGCGTTCTCCCGGCTGCGTTCTCCCGGCTGCGTTCTCCCGGCTGCGTTCTCTCGGCTGCGTTCTCTCGGCTGCGTTCTCTCGGCTGCGTTCTCTCGGCTGCGTTCTCTCGGCTGCGTTCTCTC
>JAEUJR010000865.1 GCA_016793585.1 Archangium sp. | reverse complement strand
TCGGCGCGTCACCTGCAGCGCACCCTCGCCAGCGACGTGACCGAGCGCGTGCACTCGAAGGGTGACGTCGACTTCGCCATCAAGGCCGCCGACGTGTTGTTCGGCAAGGCCACCATCGAGACGCTCAAGAGCCTGACCGAGCAGCAGATCGGCTCCATCTTCAAAGACGTGCCGCAGAAGGACGTCTCGCGCGACGAGCTGGCGAAGGGCATTCCCTTCGTCGAGCTGGTGACGACGAAGACCGGCTTCGTCGAGTCGAAGGGCGCGGCGCGAAAGCTCATCGAGCAGAACGGGCTCGCGCTGAACAAAGAGAAGGTGAGCGACCCGATGAAGCTCATCGACGCCACTGCGCTGCTGTCTGACCGGTACCTGCTGCTCTCACGCGGCAAGAAGGACAACTGCCTCGTCCGCGTCGCCTGATGAAGCTCCCGTCTCACCCGAGACCTTCGCTGCGCTGCTCGGCGCCGTGAGACACTCACGAGCATGAGTGGAAGCTCTCGAGCCGAGCGTCGCCTGAGCCGGTGCGTCGTGGTGATGGACTCGGGCATGAGCATCGAGTGGGCGCCCGACGAGAGCGGCTCCATCGAGCACGGCATGCGGCACCACCTCGACGAGGAGCGCGGCTTTCTCGCGGCCATCGACGCCGCCACGCCCGCCATCGAGGTCGTGCTCGACGAGCTCGAGAGCCGTGGGCACACCTTCCTCGCGCCTGAAGACCCCCGCTTCCCGTCGAAGGCGCAGCGGGCGGAGACAGGTCTGCCCATCGTCGAGCTCTCCCTCGCCTGCACGCCCCCGCTCGAGGCGAAGTCGCTGGTGAACCTGGTCGAGCGCATCTCGCGGTTGATCACCCCCTGACGGAACCGGAAGCCCGGCCGTGGTGTCAGGCGCCCCATGCGCCAGCCCACGGTCGTCGCCGCGCTCGTCTCGCTGCTCGCCTGCTCGCCCGAAGACCTCGCAGGGGTGCAGCCGGAACACACCGGCATCACCGAGCTGAGCCATGTCATTCAGGTGCACTTCGTGGAGGGCAGTGTGCGCCTCGCGGTGACGCGCGAGCTGCGAAACGACACCGATGGCGCGCGCGGCTTCTCGCGGCTGTTGAACGTGCCGCAGGGGGCCATCGCGACGTCGCTCGAGTTGAGGCGTGGCGGCGAGGTGGTGCCAGCGCCGCTCTCGACGCAGGAGCAGGTCGCCGCGCAGTGGGAGCTGCTCACGGGCCCTGGCGACGCACCGCCCGTGCTGCTCGGCAAGCTGGAGTGGATGTACGACGGCGAGCTGGTGCTCGAGCTCTTCGCGCTGCCGCCGCACGAGACGGTCACCATCAGCTACGACCTGCTGCTGGCGCCCACCTACGAGGCCGGCGTCGTCGGCTTCGACTTCCCCCTTCAGACGGCGGGCCTTCAGCCCCGGTTCGAACGCGCCCACGCGCTGGAGTCGGTCGATGGCTTCGTGGTGCGCCGGCAGCACTTCACCCAGCCGGTCGCCGACCTGCGCTGGGCGACGTCGCAGCTCGACACCGACCGCACGTTCTGGCGGCTCGAGGTCGACGCCGCGCCGGTGCTCGAGCCTGCGCCCACCGAGCCGCGCGTCGTGTTCGTCATCGATGCCTCGCACAGCGAAGGGCCCGATGGCATCGCGGCGCAGCTCGAGCTGGTGGGGCCGTACCTGGCGAACACCCCCGATGCGCGGGTCGAGGTCGTCGTCACGCGCCGCTTCGGCGAGCGTCTGTTCGGCCGCTTCGTTCCCGCCGGTGACGTGCCCAGACTGCTGAAGGAGAGCGCTTCGAAGTTCGCGCCCGGCAACGGGTCGAACCTCGATGACGGCGCGGCGCTCGCGATTCGCGCGTTGTCCGAGGTCGGCGGGCCGGCGCGCGTGGTGCTCTTCACCGACGAGCGGCTGCGCGGCTCGTTCTCGACCGAGGCCACCATCGAGACGCTCGCAGGCGCGCCGCGCGACACCGTGCTGCACGTGGTGAGTCGAAGCTCGGAGACCTCCGGAGCGCTCAGGTTCCAGCGCATCGACGGAGCGCCACTCGCGCCGCTCGCTGCCTCGACGGGCGGCATCTTCGTGAAGGCGGCGGGCCACCAGGCTGACGACGAGGCCGCCGTGACGCTGCGCGAGCTCGTGCGGCCCGTGCGCGTCGACGACTTCAAGGTCGAAGCCGAAGGCATGGAGCCCATCGTCGACGACGTGCTGAGCGAGGGCTCCACGCTGCGGCTGCAGGGCCTCGAGGCGAAGCCGCCCGAGTTCGTCACGGTCACCGGAAAAATCTGGGCGCGCGAGTTTCGCCGCGTCGTGGCCATCGACCGCTCGCTCGCCCAGCGGCTGCCGGGCCTCGCCGTTGGTGAGCGTGAGCTGCGCACCCAGCTGAGCGACGACGAGGTGCGGTCGGCCGCGTTCCTCGCGCAGGCCGTCTCGCCATTCACGTCGTACCTCGCCGCGCCGGCCAACGCGGCGCCCTCCACCGCAGGCGGCTTCTTCGGCGGCACCGGTGGGTACGGCACGAGCTCTCGTTGCGGCGGGTGCTCGGTGAAGACCCACTGCGGCCTGCGCATGGGGCGCGTGATGCCCGACCTGACCCCACTCTTGCGTCAGCTGCTCCAACCCGGCGTGGCGGCGTGCGAGTCGAAGCTGGCCGAGCCGGCGCAGGGGCGCGTGAGCGTCGAGGCGACGGGCGACGAGGTGGTGGACGTGAAGGTGACGGGCGCTTCACCCGCCATGTCGGAGTGTCTGACCGAGGTCGCCTGGGCCGTTCGGTTGCCGCAGGAGTTCACGCCCTGGCACCGCAGCTGGGCCGTCAACCTCGCCGCACCTCAGGCGCACGTCGAGGTGGAGCCGTTCTGACGCGCTTCGTTCACGCGTCCTGTGCGGCGACCTGCTCGAGGGTGCGTTCGATCTCAGGCAGGGCGTGCTCGATGAAGCGTGGCTCGCGCCGCTCCCACCGTTTGCCCACGAACGAGCCGGGCACGATGAGCAGCTTCGCCGTCTCGGGCAGCGCGACACAGCCGAGGTCGGTGCCAAACTCGTCGCGTGACCAGCACCACTGAAAGCCGAGGCGGTGAACGAGCAGGTCTCCGAAGCCGACCCACGCACAGGCGAGCATCGTGTCGAGCTGATCTCCGGGTTCGACGCGGAAGAGGCGTTCCCAGAAGTCGTCGAGCTGTCGCGGCGCTGACGGGGAGCGCGGGTCGAAGCCGAAGGCGAGCTGCAGCGAACGGCGGCGTTGCCTCAGCCACGGCTCCAGCGAGGCGCGGAGTGGACGCATCTGCAGCTCGTCACCGGCATCGAACGGCGCATGTGAGCGGCCCACGCTCGCGAGCACGTGTTCGGTCGCCGCGGCGAGGCGAGGTGGGTGGGTCGCGATGATCAGATGATCGCCGAACCCGTACGTGACGGTCTTCTCGTCACGTCGCTCTCGTTGGCCCGAGAAGTCTGCGTCGCTGCCGTCCTTGTTGCGGGCGGTGAGCGCAGAGATCTCGATGACGCCGTCGTCGGTGCGCGCAAGGAGCGAGCCGCTCAACGAGTATTCACAGGAGAAGCTCTCGGGCAGCTCGAGGTCGATGAGCAGGTCGCCGACGGCATAGCGGGGCATGTGGTGAGCGTAGCCGCTGCGGAGCGCGTTCACGCGTCGGGTCGGCCACGCCCGATGGACGCCGGGTCGGTGCGGCCGAGCACGATGAAGAGCCCCGAGCCGACGAACAGCACGCAGAGAATGACCGAGAGCCAGAAGACGGGGCTCGCAGGCCGCTCGAGCACCAACGCCTCGCCCCTCGAGCGCGCGGTCTCGAGTCGATCAGCCGTCGTGCGTTCGTCCTCGAGGCCCCAGTCGGTGGGGAAGACCGTCGTGCCACCCGCGAGCGTGAACACGAGGCGCCAATCGCTCGAGCTGCGCCGGCGCTGACGACGTGACTCGGCGCTGATTCGTGCGGGCTCGTACGTCGCCGTCTTCGTCTCGAAGAACACCCAGCGCTTCACCTCGCAGCGCCACGGTGTGCCCGCGCACGAGAACGACACCGGCCCATCTAGGCTCGAGAACCACCACACCGGCAGCGCGCCGAAAAGGAGCGCCGCAAGGAGCGCCGCTGGCAATCTGCCGAGCACGCATCACTCGTTTCACATCGCGTCGCCGGGAGCCAGCGCACACGGCAGGTCGCCCACGACGGCTTTGACCGACGGAGTGGAGCAGAGCCCGAACAGTCGCTCCACCATCGGCCGCACGTCGGCCTGCGAGACTGGCAGCACCGCTCGAGTCACGAGCGGGCCGAGCGCGACCACGAAGATGTCGCGGCTCGAGGCGTACGCAGTGTGCGACGGCCAGAGCCGCCCGGGGCCGCGGCCGTGGTCGGTCGTGATGAGCACCGTCGTGAGGCGACGCTCCGCCTCGGGCAGACGGTCGACCTCGGCGAGCAACGTCGCGATGGTCTCGTCGGCGAAGCGCAGCGCCTTCACCGTCGCGGCCGTGTCTTTGCGATGGGCCTGCTCGTCCATGTCGAGCAGCGCGAGGTGGAGGAACCGGGGTTTCGACGTCCTCCAGTGCGCGAGGGCGCGGGTGACGGTCTCCTCGTCCCACCTCGCGTCGTCCCAGGGCGGGCCGCCTGGGTGGGGAGGACCCAGCGCCGGCACATCGACGAGCACGGCGCCGTCTCGTGAGCTCGCTGCGTTCGCGAGCCGCGCCCATGAGGCGAAGGTCGCGGCCTGATCAGCGGGAAGATGGAGCCTGCGCGCGAGCCCCTCCGCCAGCGTCTCTTCGTCGATGCGTGGGCAGTCGTTGTCGTCACAGCGCGTACGATGGCCGGCCGTGATGGCTTGATAGCCGGGCAGTGACAACGGCAACGCCGAAGAGGTCGTCGCGGGCAGGGCGACGCCGCGCGTGCGAATCAGCTCGAGCAGGTTCGGCATCGCGGGTGGCTCATCTGCGTTGCGCAGCGCCCCGGGTTGGTCGAGCACGTCTTGCCAGCGGGCTCCATCGAGCGTGACGAGAATGACGCGCGCATGGGCTTGCAGCTCGGCCGCCGTCGTCGAGAGCGGAGTGACTGTGCTGGTGGCCGGCACCGTTACGTGACTGCGGCCCCAAAAGATGACGCCGCCGCCCAGCACGGCCACCGCCAGGGCAGCTCCGACGAACACACGCACGGGGCCAGAACACCGGAATCACGCCGCTCTTCCCGACCGCTGTCACACCTTCGTGGGCTCGACGCTCCAAGAGGGCATGCGCGCCTTTTCGCTCCTCCTTCTCGCCGCCTGCTCCGCCGTGAAGCCCATTCCCACCACCCCCGAGGTCGCCATGTCGTTGCCCGCCCCACAGTCCAACGCCGTCGTCATCGTGCGCGTCCCCACGCCGTGGTGGGCGCCCACCTTCTTCATCACCGGCAAGTTCATCGACTCGATTCCCGAGTACGCGAAGGCACCCGGGCTGCTCCACAAGTCGTACACGTTCAGTGAGCGCCGAGAGTTCGGCGGCGTGTACCTGTGGGAGTCGCGGCAGGCGGCCGAGGCGTGGTTCAACGAGGCGTGGCACGAGCGTGTTCGCAGACAGCGCGGCGTCGACGGCGACGTGCGCATGCTCGACGCGAAGTACACCGTGCCCGGCTCGGCGAGCTTCACGGGCAAGGCGCTGCCGCAACATGGTCTGCGCACCGACGCCGTCATCACCTGGGTGTCGTCTGAACCGTCTGTCGACGCCTCGAAGCTCGAACGCCTCGCGAGCGTGCTTCCGTCGGCGCAGGGGCTCGTGCGCGTCAGCTTCGGCACGGAGCAGGACGGCCGCCTCGGCGTCGTGTCGGTGTGGAGTTCGAACGCTGCAGCCAACGCGTACTGGACGGCGGAGCGTCGCGCGGCGGTGAGCTCGGTCATCGGCGCGCACACCCTCTCGACGTTCGACGCACCCGTGGTGCTCGACGCTGCCCTCGCGAAGAGAGACGCGCCGTGAACGCCTCGTGGGTGGATTCGAGCCGCTTCTTCGGGCAGGCCGGCCGGGTCGACGCGCGTCGCGCGCTGGCTTCGAGGCCCGGGCTCTCGTTCGTCGAGACCTCGGGTGGCCGTGTGCGGGTTCTTCAGGCGCCTTCTGCTCGGGGGCCGCGCTTGCTGCTCGCCACCGATGGCCCCAACGTCATCGAGCACACCGACGCGCTGCTCCGCGAGCTCGAGGGCCGCGCCGATGTCGTCGTCTTCGAGCCGCCTGGAACGGGCGCCTCGGAGCCCGCGAGTGGCTTCGACTTCACGCTCGGGGCCTTCGTGCGCGCGTGTGCCGACGTGCTCGCGACGTTCGCGCCGCGCACGCTCGTCTTTCCCTGCTACCTCGGGTTCGTCGGGCAACAGCTCGCGCGCGACAGGGGTGATCAGGTGACACGCCTCGTGACGCCGCAGACGCCAGCCTGGGTCGACCTGGGCGCGTGGGCCGATGGAGTGGATCGGCGCCGCGTCGTGCGAACCCCGCTCCTCGGCCAGGCGCTCATGACGTTGCGCCGGCGAACCATCGCCGAGCGCTGGTATCGCGCGAGCGCCTCGGACCGCCGCTTTCGTGGGCCTCTGCTCGCGGCGGCGAACGAGGCGTTCTCGTTTGGAGGCTGCTTCTGTCTCGCCTCTCTGATGCAGGGCTTCGAGCGCAGCGCGCCGCCCTCGCGCGAGCCGCTGGCGATTCCCGTCGCGATCGTGTGGGGCGCGAAAGACCGAACGCATCGTCGCTCGGCGCCCGCGAACTCGTTCCCCAACGCCGACGTCGTCACCTTCGACGACTGCGGCCATTGCCCCGACTTCGAAGACCCGCGACGCTTCGCGACGTGGCTACTCGATTGGCACGGTGAGACCCGATGAGTGACCTCGATGCCCTCGCCAGCCGCGCCGTCGCTGGAGACGCAGCGGCACTGTCGACGCTGTGCCGCGAGCTCGAGGCGCCCGTCTTTCGGCTCTGCCTGCGCATGTTGGGTGACGTGCGAGACGCCGAAGACGCCGCGCAGGACGTGCTGGTGAAGGTCATCACGAACCTCTCGCGCTTCGAGGGCCGCAGCGCGCTGACGACGTGGGTGCATCAGGTGGCCGTGCGCCACGTGCTCGCGCTGAAGAAGAGCCGCGCCGAGGTGCGCGCGCTCGATGACGACGCGTTCGTCGAGCTGCTCGAACAGGGCCTCGCGTTCTCGGCCACGCAGCCGCCACCCACGCCCGAAGACCGAGCGTTGATTAACGAGGTTCGCCTCTCGTGCACCCAGGGCATGCTGCTCAGCCTGTCGCGTGACGAGCGCCTCTCGTTGGTGCTCGTCGACCTGCTCGGCTTCGACGGCGCCGAAGCGGCCGACATCGTCGAGACGTCACACGACGCCTTCCGGCAGCGGGTCTCTCGTGCGCGCGCGAAGCTCTCGGCGTTCCTCCAGCGCGCTTGTGGTGAAGCGAACGAGCAGGCCGCGTGCCGCTGCGAGAAGCAGCTGGCGGCGAAGCAGTCGATGGGAATGAAGCTGCGCTTCACGCCGCTCTCGATGGGAGACGCCCCCGCGAGCGTGGTGACGGCGCACGCCGAGCTCAAGGCGATGCGCTCCATCGCCTCTGCGTTTCACCGTGACGGGCTCTTCGGCGCTCCCGCGTCGTTGCGGGCGCGCATGCAACAGGCGTTGCCGACGGTGTTGAAGGAATGATCAGTCTTCGATGGCCTTGATGCCCTGAGCGGCGAGGCGCGCCAGCCCATCTTTCATCGCCTGCACCTGCTCGGGCGCGTGGCCCACCCAGTCGACGAGCTCTCCGGTGACACGAAGGGGCGCGCGGGTGCGGAACGAGCGCGTCGGGTTTCCGGGGAATTTCTTGTCGGTGAGGTTCGGGTCGTCCTCGATGGGGCCGGTGGGCTCGACGAGGTAGATGCGCCCACGGCCTTCACCGACCGCGAGCTCGGCGCCCCAGGTCGCCGCGTCGAGCGTGCCGGTGAGGTAGACGAAGACAGCCGCCGTTCGGTCGCCGTAGTTCGACGCCCGGCCTGCTTCGATGAGGTCGCCGGGCTTCAGGTCGGCCCTGGTGCCATGCAGGTAGCGCGGCACTCCAGCGTCGTCGGTCCACACCTTGAACGGCTCGGGTCTCGAGGTCATCGGGTCACTCCGGGAAGACGAGCTTGATGGAGGTGGTGAGTTGATACCGCTCGAGGCCAGTCGAGAAGGCCGGAGCGCTTGCACCCTCGAACAGCTTCTTCGCGAAGGCATCTCGAGCCGCCGAGCCCGAAGCGACGACGCGCGCCGAGACGATGGTTCCATCACGCTTCACCGTGAGCACCACGGCCACGGTGCCTGCCTCGACCGGCGGCCCCGCTCGCAGCTGGGCTTCGAAGCGCTGCTTGACCCACTCGCCCAACGAGCGGCTCCACGCGGCGCGCGCTGGCTCGTCGGGCTCGGCCGTGACTCGACCAGCGAGGACCTCGCCGATGCTGCCCCCAACCAGGCTCCCTTCGTCTGCGACGGCCTCGCCGGGTTCTTCGAAGGCCACCATCGCCGTGAGCTGCCTGGTGCACAGGTGCTGCTCGTTGCAGCCTTCGACCGAGTAGCGGGCTGCGCCCTTGGCCTCTGACTGGAACGAGCGCGCCTCTGCCCCGAGCGTCGCCACCAACTGCTTCTCGCGGAACACGCGCCAGGTCGTCACGCCGCTCACCGCATGCCATCGCAGCTCGAAGCCGTAGCGGCCCTGGCGACGAAGCAGCTCGGCCTCGGTCGTCGGCGGCGCGTCGAACACGAGCTGCCAGGTGCCGACCAGCAGGTGCTCGCGCGCGGGCCAGGCTGGAGGCGATGGGTCGGCGGCCAGCACCAGCGTCAGCAGCAGCGCGTTCACTTCTTCGGCTGCAGCACCACGTGCGTGCGCAGCCCCTCGGGGGTGAAGGTGAGCGAGAAGTCCATCGACTCCACGCGGCCGAGCCACTTCGCGGTCGAGGTGGAGTCGGCGAGCTCCTTCGGCTGCTTCGGCGCGTTCGGCTTGCCGTGCACCGAGCACGTCGCTTCGGACAGCGAGTCGAGCTTGTACGTACCACCCGCCGGACAATACGGGCTGTACCCGAGCGCGCGCTGCACCGGCGTCACCAGCTCGTTCGTCGAACGGCTCGCCTGCGAGACGAGCTCGAGGTCGACCAGGTTCCTGAAGCACGCCTCGCGCATGTTCTCGCCCCAGCCTGCCTGCACCGCCGTGAGCGCTGCTTTCAGTCGCGCGTGGTCGAGCCGCACGCGCACGTGGCCCGACTCGGTCTGACTGTCTTTGGGCACCACGAAACCGCGCCCCACGACTTCATCGGCCAGCCACTTGCGCGACGCGATGTAGAGCTGGTCACCGACGACCGCGTAGTAGAGCCGCAGCGTCACGCCGAAGAACGAGAGCGAGAGCACGCCAATGGGGTCTTGCCCCGAGGGCTCCGAGATGCGGTAGCCCGAGACCGAGGCGCTGTCACGACGGCGGCTGTGCTCGAGCGCGCTCAGCTCGAGGGAGTCGATGAGTCGCTCGACCGCAGCGCGCGCGGCGACCGGGTCTTTCACCTTCACCACCAGCGCGGTCGGCAAGGTGAGCGACGTCAGCACCACCGACGTCACCGCCGCGAAGTCTGCGTCGCGTCTGCCCATCATGCCGAGCGGCACGTCGCCGCCGATGGTGAGCAGCGGGTCGCCGTCGTAGACGACGAAGCTGACCTGGTCACCCAGCCACCGCCACGGGTCCTGCCCCTGCACGTGCGCCTCGCGCATGAAGTCGCGAACCTCTCCCTGCACCTTCTTCGAAGGCGAGAACGTCGACGAGATGGCCGCGATGGCCTTCGAGGTGTCGCCCTGCCGCTGCAGCGTCGCGGGCGCGCCGGCGTAGAGCTCCTTGAGCTGCGAGTAGATGGTGTTGTCGACGAGCGGAAGAATGATGGTCTCGAGGTCGATGGCGGGGCTCAGCTTCACGCGCACGCCGACCGGGTCGATGAAGGTGCGCCAGTACTGGCGGTAGCTCTCGGTGAAGTCGCGGTACTCCTCGGCTTCGGTGGCCGTGGCTTCGGTGAACGGCAGCTCGACGAGCGGCGTGAGAAACGAGAGCCTGCCATGGGCCGAACACGACGCGCCCTCGGGCAGCGCGTAGGTGCCGCCGTGGGAGCACGAGAGCGTCTTCGGCAGCAGCCCGCGGGCCTTCAGCGCGTCGAGCGTGGTGGCGGGCACACGTTCTCGCTGCGCGACGAGCCGCGCGTACTCGATGAGCTGCAGGTTCGAGGCGCACTCCAGGCGGCGGCGCGCGCCAATCTTCCACCGCGGGCCCACCACCGAGCGCACGAACGCATCGGAGAGGAAGGCGAACGCGTCTTCGCCGTCGGCGTACAGCGTGCGCAGGTAGCGAAAGTCGGGAGCCTTCGCCATCGATGGCGCTCGCCCCGCCTGCGCATCGAGGGCGGCCTTCACGCCCGCCGGCGAGTTGCCCACGAAGACGAAGCGCCCGCTCTCGGCGAACGTCGTCGACACCGCGCGGTCGGCCGTCTTCAGCGTCGTCAGCTCCACGCCCTGGTACTTCTCGGCCGACTCCACCGCGTCGGGCCGCTTCGACTTCGCCTGCGCGCGTGACGCCATCGCCGCGAGCTTCACGGCGCCAGCGTCTTTCACGGTGAGCACGACGGTGAGGTCGGTGCCTTCGCGTACGAAGGGGTCGTGCCCGATGATGCTGACGGCCTCGACGGCGCGCGATGCGTAGAGGCGGGAGAAGTCGTCGCGGGGCAGGGCGAGCTGGGTGAAGAGGCGCTCCTTCGTGCCGCGGTCGCGCGCGAAACCTTCGAGCGCGTGGGACAGGTCGGTGCCCCACGCGTCGAGCAGGTCGACGACGGTGAAGACGGCCTCGGCCGAGGTGAAGTGCAGCGCGAAGGTGTCGGCAGGAATGA
The DNA here is from genome assembly GCA_016793585.1 of Archangium sp. The sequence continues at coordinate 24,591 of JAEUJR010000865.1, read as the reverse complement.
CGCTGGCCGAGTCGAACACGCGCGGCTCCACGCCTTTTCGGAGCGCGTCGTAGTCGTGCGACGCCACGTGCGGCCCCTCGAGCGTCGAGAGCTTCACCTTCGGGCCCGGCTGCTCTTCACGGTCGCGCCAGGCGTCGAGCTGCAGCGCCTCCTGCACCGCGGTGAGGCCCGTCATCATGCCGTAGAGGTCGGGCACGCGGTCGCTGCGGCGGCCGAAGCCACCACCCCGTGCGCCCCACGCCTCACTGGAGACCTGCGCGACGTACGCCGCGAAGCCATGGCCTGCCTCCGTGCGCAGCGCCGCGAGGCCGAGCGTCTCGTTCTGCGCTCGAGCCCACGCCGTGATGACGTCGGGTTGTGCGCCGCTCTTCGGCAGCTCGAGGGTGAGCGTCGTGACGAGCTGGGGCACCCACGCGCCGCGCGCCGGCCCTCGCAGCACGTCGACCTTCGCCGCGCCCGACTCGGTGAAGCGCCCCGCGACGAACACCGTCGAGCCCGCCGTCGCCTCCACCTTCGCGCGCTCGAGCTCCTTGCGCACCCGGGCTGTCTCCTCGACGGTGCTCTGTTGCTGCTCGACGAGCGACTCGCGCTCCTCGGTGGCGCGTTTGAGCTGATGCGTCTGCTCGCCCCAGCGCGTCTTCGTGGTGAATGTCTTCGCCTTCTTCGCCTTCGCGGCCGCGACGGCCTTGTCGAACTCGACGACGAGGGCCTTCGTCTCGGCGGCGTTGCGTTCGGCTGACGCGAGCTGCTCCGTCAGCTGCTCCACCGTCGGCTTGTCGCGCTCGAAGCCGGTGTCGAAGGTCGAATAGAGCAGGAAGGTGCGGTCGTCTTTCGACACGGCGGCGATGCGCTCGTAGCCAGCCATGAAGCCAGGCACCCGCAGCTCGGTGACGAAGGCACCGCCTCGTTCATCGCGGTGGTAGCGCGTGGAGACGACCGTCGGACCCGCAGACACCAACGACGCGACGACGAGACTGAGCACCATGGAGCAGCCCTCCCCGAGGAGGCCGCACCTTCACCCAGGTCACCGGCGCGCGCTCGCAATTCCCGCGATGGCGCCACTCGGCCCGGGTCGCACGCGAGACGCTCGCCTCGCGACACCGACGACGCGACGACGGCCGCGCTCAAGCCTGCGGTGCGTGTTCGCGATTCTTGGCGCGTCTTCGTCGAAGCAGCAGCAGCGCCGCGAGCGTGCCCACGTCGCCGGGGCCCGCGCCGCAGCCAACCTGCAGCAGCCGCCGCGCCGGTCGACCCTCGGGGCTGACGCCGCCATCGCCGTCGCGCACGCCCGCGTCTTCGGTCGTCACGCCGCCGTCGCCGGGCCCCATGGCGCTGCCCGTCTCGAACGCACCGGCAGTGGTGGCGGCCGTGCGCGGCACCACACCGGGAGGGCCAGAGCCGTCACCACCAAACTCGAAAGCGGGCGCGAGCATCGCAGGCGTTTGCGCCGCGCCGAACAACGAGCTTCCCAGCACCGGCCGGTACGTCGACGTGAGCGCGCTCGCAGGGCCGGTGACCGAAGCGCTGACGCCGGCCGTGTCGGTGCCGTCGACGACCCAGTTGAAGCCGCTCTCGACCGTCGCGGGCGTCGCCGAGAGTTCGCTCACCACCGACGAGAAGCCCGTGAACGCGTTGCCGTGGGCGCGCACGCGCGTGCGGTGCGCTCCGTCGCTGTTGAGCACCAGCGCCGCCGTCGGCGTCGCGAGCCTGCCGACGAAGGTGTTGTGGCTGAACGTCACGACGTTGGGTTGCGTGAAGCCGGTGCCGTCGGACGAAGGCCCACCCGTTCCCAACACGCCGACGAAGAAGGAGTCGTTGGGCTGCTGCATCGTGTTCTGCACGATGACGTTGCCGCGAAAGACGATGGAGCGCGCGATGGGTTGCGCGCCGGTGCCGCCGCACGTGAACGAGCACTCGCCCATCAACCCCGCGAAGCCTCCGCTGTTCGACAGCCAGTTCGCTTCGAAGAGCGCGTCATTGCCGGCGAGGTAGAAGTTCCAGTCGCGCGCGTCGGTCATCAGGTTGCCCCGCACCGTCACCGGGCCGCCGCCGAACACGTTGAGGTGCACCACGTTTCGGTGAAAGCGACTGCGCTCGACGAGCAACGAGCCGGCGACGTTCTCGAGGCCGCCTTCACAGTCTTCGACGCGAACGTCGACGACGTGATGGCGCTCGCCGCTGCTGAATCGAATCGCCGCCGCTCCGACTGGGCCCACGGTGTTCGCGCCACGAATGGTGATGGACCTGAACTCGAGGTCGCTCCCGCGCACGTCCCACGCGCCGCGGTCGGGGTGAAAGCCCGCGTTGCTGCCAGGAAAGCTGATCAGGTCGGCGTCGGAGTAGTCGAACACCGGCGGTCGCGATGGGTCCTCCGCACGAATCACGATGGGGCTCGCCGCGGTTCCGCTGTTGGTCAGCGCGAGCCTGAACCGGTACGTGCCGGGCGCCAGCAGCACCTCGTCGCCAGCCTGCGCCGCTTCGATGGGTTGATAGCCCGCGTCGGGCCCCACCCGAATCGTGGCCGCGAACGCGACCTGCGCGCACAAGCTCGTGGCGATCAGCACCGCCCGCATCTGCCCATCGTGCCGAATCAGAACGCGCTCTGTCACCACGGCCTGTGGAATCGGGCATGGTTGAGCGAGTCGCACCGTCACCTTCAACCAATTGGAATATTTGACGTCTTTCTCAGAAACAAATCGGACGAAACTTCTTTTTGGCAGGTCAGAGAATGTAGGTGTCTGCAGCACAGAAACCCATCTTGCCGGAGTTCACCATGCCGCTCGTCTTCAACCCGTTCAACCCGATGTCGTACTTCAACGCGTGGTCGAGCAGCGTGACGGCAGCGGACCTGGGGCGTTCACGGGTGGCGAAGAACACGCCGATTCCGGTCGAGGTGAAGAGCACCAACTCGGGCATCAAGACCTCGACGAAGCAGGTCGGAGCGCAGACCGAAGTCACCTTCAGCGGCAAGGCGAAGGGGCCGAGCAGCCACGACGTGTACGGTGGCGCGCTCCCGTCGTACGTCGAGTACCACCCGGTCTCGCTCGGCGTCGCGGTGAAGGAAGCGCCGACGAAAGACGCGTTCGGCAACACGAACTACACCGAGTCGAACAAGCGCTCGATGGTGACCAGCCCCCGCGGCGGTGAGACGGGCAAGGTCATCGCCGAGAACTTCGCGAAGCAGATCAACTCGCAGCTGTCGGCGTTTCGCGCCGAGGTGAAGCCAGGCAAGACGGCCGACGCCGCGGTGCTCGTCATCACCCGCCGCTGAGCACCCCTCCGCTCTCGAGCACCCGCTTCACCTCGTCGAACACCGTTCGAATTCGCGGCACCTCGGACAAAGCAGACGGTACGGCGAGCCGCAGCGTCAGCGGAGCGCCCACCTGCGTCTCCAGCACCGGCACCAGCGGCGTCAGCCCCAGCAGGTCTTCGATGAGGTCGCTGAAGGGCACGAGCGCGATGGCTTCGTGGCGGCGCGCGACCTCGTGCAGCAACCGGGAGTCGGTCGAGACGAAGAAGGGCTCGAAGGGCTCGACGTCTCCGTTCTTGAGCGGCAGCCCCGGCTCCGTCGACTGCTGCTGCCAGAGCCCCACGCGGTGCTTCGCGAGGTCGTCGAGTGACTGCGGCGTGCCATGACGGGCGAGGTACTCCGGCGTCGCGAACAGCCCGACGCGCGCCGAGAAGAGCTCGAGCGACTGCCATGCCCCCTCGGGCGGGTCTCCGAAGTAGACGGCTCCGTCCATGTCGGCGAGCTGCGAGAGCGGGTCCTCGGCGAACCGAATGGTGAGCGAGAGCCGGGGAAACCGCTGACTCAACCCGCTCAGAGAGAAGGCGAACGTCTCGGGAGGGAGCCCGACCTGCGCGACGAGCCGCAACATGCCCGTCGGCTCGGTGTCTTCTCTGGGGGCCTCACGCACGGCGCCGACCAGCGCGCCCACGTCACGCAGAATGCCCTTCGCCTTCTTCGCCAGCACGAGCCCGGCGGTCGTCGGTACCAGGCCTGACTCGGTGCGCGTCAGCAGCGGCACGCCCATGCGCGCTTCCAGCTCGTCGATGCGGCGGCGCAGGGTGGCCCGGGCGAAACGAAGAGACCGCGAGGCGGCGAGCAACGAGCCCGTCTCGACGACCGCGACGAACGACTTCAGCTCATCCAGATCCATCGCCCTGTGTGTCATCGAGGCTTCTGACTCGCAGCACTTTCGACGCTGCGCGGGGTGGCTCCAGTCCGCCGCGTCGCGCAGAGGCTCGACGATGCATCACCACGACCGTCGTTACGGGAGGAGGCGTCGCTCCTGTGCCGCGAGTCACCACGCAAAGCTCGCTGCGGCGCCACCCGACGCTGGACTCACCGTGACCGGCCCTGCACCGGGGTTGACGACAAAGACGATGGCGCCGAGCGCCAGGGCAGCGACGCCCGAGACGGTCAATGCGACGGCTGCGTTCTGGGAACGTGCGGCGCGCAGGTACTCGGTGAACGCCGAGAGGTCGCTGCACGGGGTCGCGGGAGCACACCGCGCCTGCGACTTCGAGGACGCGTCGAGCGCGAGACCGCCGAGAACTGAGGCAACCAGCAGCGCCGCCGTGCCCGCTGCAGCCACACTCCCTCCGACGAGCCGGCCGGTCGTGAAGAAGGGCTGAGCGGGGGTGGGCGTCGTCACGAGCACTGGCCTCGGTGCCGGCTGAGGGACCTTCACGACAGGCGGGGCGGTGACCTGCGGCTCGACGCCGGGAGCGGGAGGGGGCGTGAGGCCCAGCGTCGTGCGCACCGCAGCCGAGAACGTTCCCGACAGTGACGGTGCCGCCTTCGCGACCAGCGTCGCGAGCGCACCCTCGACCAGCACCTCACCGATGCGCGCGCCGTCGTCGTCGATGGACCACGCCTCGACGCGGAGTGAGCCGTCGTCGAGCACCGAGCTCACCTCGATGCTGATGAGCACCGTCGCCCCGGCCTTGCGCGCGCTGGTCAGCAGACACACCTTCTTCGACCTGCACGACGTGAAGTCCTCGAGCGGCCTGGTGAGTGGAACGCCGACCAGCGTGTCGGAGACCTGCTGCGCGAGCGACATCGCCTTCGGAGCGGAGACGCCTCCGCGACGGCTCAACGCGACGAGTGGTGAGGGCCCTGCGGCGAGGGTCGACGAGAGCAGCGCGATTCCGAGCATGAACATGGGGGCCTCTTCAGATGACGACTGCGTCGGATGGAGCTGCTGTCGCGTGGCTCGTGAGGGTTCTCATGGTGCTGACTCGGCCTCGAGGTCGTTGAGCCGGAACGAGAGGCGCTCGAGGTCCGAGGTCGAGGCAGTCGAGAGCTTCTTGCGCACGAGCGCGACCTCGCGCCGCAGCGAGCTGATGTCTTCGCCACGAGCCTCGGCCTGCGCGAGGTTCGCTTCGATGCGACGCAGCTGGGGTTCCAGCGCGGTGGTGGGCGACTTCGCCTCGGGCGGCCTGGCCTGGCTGATTCCGGCCTGCGCCCGCGTCGTCCTGGGAGGTGCACGAGGCGTCGACGCTGCTCCGACAGCGGGTGCTGGCGTTGCGACTGGTGGCGCTGTGACTGGCGGCGGCGGTGCGTCCGGTCGGGTGGCGATGAATGGGGTCGCAGGTGGAGCGGGTGGCGCGGACTCGACCTCCGGCGGCTCGACCGGCGTGATGGTGCGTGTCCTGTCGTCGGCAGGACCTCGAGGCATCATCACCACCACCGCCGCTGCAAGCAGGCCGAGGGCCAGGCCTCCGAGAATCACCTTCCGCGAGGTCACTCCCGATGGCAGCGCCACCTCTGCGTCGAGCTCGGCCGCCATGGGATCACGAGGCACGGGAGGTGGAGGCACTGGCGCAGATGGTCGCGGCGCGGGTACCGGCGAGTGCATCTGCAGCGTCGACGCCGCCGGCGACTCGACCACCAAGGTCGACTGCCGCGCGTTCACCATCAACTCTGCGCGCAAACGCACCAGCTGCAGTCGAACCTCCTCGGCGCTGCGTGGTCGCTGATCAGGCTGCTTCGCAAGCAACTGCTGGACGAGCGCATCGAGGTCGGCCGGCAACGTCGGGTTGAAGGTCGCGAGCGACGGCGGCGGGTGAGAGGAGTGCTTCATCAGCATCTCCATCACGTTGTCCGATTCGAACGGGAGCCTGCCGGCGAGCAGCTCGAAGGTCACGACGCCAGCGGCGTAGAGGTCCATCGCTGGCGTCACCGCTCCACCGCTCGCCTGCTCGGGCGCCATGTAGCCGGGCGTCCCCACCATCATGCTCGCGCGTGTCGACGGCGTGGAGCCGAGCACTCCGAGCTTCGCGATGCCGAAGTCGAGCAGCTTCACGAAGCGGGTGCCGTCGCGTTGCTTGCACAAGAAGATGTTCGAGGGCTTCAGGTCGCGGTGAATCACGCCCGCCGTGTGCGCCGCTGCCAGCGCCGAGAAGACCTCTTCGAGGATGAACAACGTGTCGAGCAACGGCATCACCCGCTGCTGCACCTGGAAGGCGCGCATCACCGACTCGAGCGGCTCTCCGTCGAGCAGCTCCATCACGATGCACTGCCGGCCGTCGGGCAGTTTGCCGACGCCGAACACGTCGATGATGCCGCGATGGCCCACCTGATTCACCGCGCGAGCCTCGGCCACGAGCCGCAGCACGAGCTCGGGGTCTTCGGCGATCTCATGCCGCAGCACCTTGATGGCCACGCGCTTGCCGATGAGGGGCTGCTCGCCCTCGTACACCACGCCCATGCCGCCCGAGCCGAGCCGAGCCGTCACGCGATAGCCCGACACTTCGGTGCCGATGACCGGGTCGCGAATGCTCGTCGGCATCGCGCCCTTCGCGTCGTCGTGCGGATCATCTCCACTCATCGCGTGCCTCAGTAGAGGGTGTGGTTCGTCGAGACCGGGCTGAACGCGTGCGCCGCGCCCGAGCTGCCTCCGAACTCGGTGCCTCCGACCCGTGCACCGAACACGTCGTGCGTCGAGTACCGCCCCACCGACCAGTCGAAGTAGGTGCCGTTGATGTTGCCGACGCCCGCCGCGGTCTGAACGCCCGCCGGCGTGCCGTTCGCCGTGAACACCAGGTACGTGCGGTTCGCGTTCCCGCCCTGGAACTCGGCGAAATAGAAGTACGCGCCGTCGTACGCGAACGTGCCGCCCATGCACCACTGGCCCGCGTTGATGGGACAGCGCGCGGTGTTCGGCAGCCCCGCTCCGAGCGTCACGGCTCCTGTCGCGGTCAGCGTCGGGCTCGAGGGCGTCGTACGGTAGAAACGAATCGTCGTTGCGCCGTCGAAGCAGAGCAGCTGCGTGCGAGAAGACGAGAGCAGCGGGCAGCTACCCGAGTAGCCGTCGCTGAAGACTGCGGTCTGCACGTTGCTGATCAACCCCGTCGTGCGGCTGATGGTGCCGACGCGAATGTTCGGCACGGACGAGTCACCGGCGCCGCGGCTCGAGGGGTCGTTCGCGCCAACCGTGAACACCACCGTGTCGGTCGCGGGGACCTGCACGAGCCGGCTGTAGGGCCGGGTGAGGTCGTTGTTGGGGGTCGCCGGGTAGGCCGCTGCCGGAGCATGTGCCCAATACCCGTTTCGCGTGTTGTTCGAGGCGTCGCAGCTCTGGCCGCTCACGATGATGTCTGCGTGCCGGTTCCAGATGCTGTTGGTGCAGTTGTTGTAGCGGTAGCTGCGCTCGACGGTGTTGAAGACGGTCGCGGGGTCGATGATGCCGGTGAGCACGAAGCCGGTGCCCAGCCCGATGCCGTCGCAGACGTAGCGCGTCTGGGTGACCTCACCTGCTTCGAGGCTGCCGTTGCCGTTGAGGTCGACGCCGGTGTCCAGCCGCACGCCGCCGACCTCGCAGTTGCGCCCGGCGAACTCGGTGGTGAGCGTGACCAGGCTTCGCGCGCCTGGAAGGCCTGCGTCGCCGCCGACGCCGTTGCAGACGAAGCGCGGCATGCCCGTGCCCACCGTGACGCGCAGGCCGCCCGCGGCGCAGTTCACACCGGGAGGCTCTGCCGTCACGGTCGGTGATGCCCCCGCTGCGCCGGAGCACACGAACGTCGGCATGCCCGCGCCGACCTGCACGCGCACGCCGCCCGCCGCGCAGTTGGTGCCCGCCGCCTCCGTCGTCACCGACACGCTCTCGCCCGCCGGGCCTGCGTCGCCCGCAGCGCCGTTGCAGACGTAGGTGGGCGCTCCGCTGCCAGCCTGCACGCGCACGCCCCCGGTCGCGCAGTTCGTGCCCGCGGGCTCTGGAGTCACCGTCGCGCCGCCCGCGCCGTCGGCGCCGTTGCACACGAAGAGGGGCGCCTCGGCCCCAGCCTGCAGCCGAACCCCGCCACGCAGACAGTTCGTGCCTGCAGGCTCCATCGTCACCGCCACACCCGCGCTCACGCCCGCGTCCGTGTTCGCCACCGTGCCGCCGTTGCACACGTAGCTCGGGCTCTTCGTGCCGACCTGCACCTTGACGCCTCCGCTCGCGCAGTTCGCGCCCGCGGGTTCGGGCGTGACGACCGCGCTCTCGCCGTCCACTGGCAAGGGCGGGTCGGCGACACAGGCGAAGAGGACCGTCGGAACCATGAGGACGAGGCGTTTCAGCGCGGGGGCCATGTCGAGGTTCCAGCACGCGCGCGACGAGAGGCTGGTGTTCGACGTCGGGCATCCCCTGGCCAGACTTGGACATGTGCCGCGCTGTGCCCTCCTGTAGCGCTTCGGCCGTTTTCGGGAGCGGCGCGTTTCTCCGTGCGATGTCTCGGGCATGCGCGTCTTCGTGGCGGTGCTGATCAGCGTCCTCGTCGGGTGCGCCGAGCGCCCCTCGGCCATCACCTTCGGAGCCCCCACCCCGCTCACGCAGCTCGAGACGACCTCGATTCACGCGCTCGACCTCGCGCTCACCATCGGCGTCGGTGACGACGTCGAAGCCCAGCACCAGAGCGAAGCCGACCGCTCCCGCGTGCGGGTCGAGCGGGCCGACGACGGCGCCACGCTCCAAATCCTCGAGTGGAAGAACTCGAACCTCGAGGGCCGCGGCGTGAAGGTGACGAGCTCGAGCGTCATCACCACCGACGACGATCGGCCCGTTCCCTCCGAGACGGCTGTCTTCGCGCGCAGCCTCACGCAGCCGCTCGCGGGGCCCGACGCGTTGCAGGTCGAGTTGATGCGCGTGCCCACCTTTCTCAACCGCCGCGTCGCGCGCCTCGAGCACACCTTCGCCTCACTCGCGCGCCAGTCGCTCGGCCAGAACGTCGAGGTGCGCAACGCCACCGTGCAGCTCACCGGCGCCACCGAGTCGGTCGCCGTCTTCACCACCACGCTCGACGCCACCACGACCTCGGGCCCCGTGCAGATGGACTACGCGCTCACGGGCACGCTCGAGGTGCAGCGCGCCGACACGTTCATTCTCGGCTTCACGCTGGAAGGCCCCGTGACGGTGGAGACGCCAGGCGCGACCACCGAACAGCCGTCGGTGCGTGGCGCTGGAACGCTCGTGCTCTCTCGCCGCATGCGCCCGCTCATCACGGCAGAAGCACAGGTGGTCAGCGCGCGGCCCTGACGCGGCGCAAGCCCTGTCGGCGGCGCACGCAGATGTATGGCGAAAGTCGGGAAGGGAATTTCGAGGTCACGGCATCTGACCTTGAAACCCACTCTTGCCGGAGTTCGCCGATGAAACACGCCTTCTCGTCGTGTGCAGTGCTCGTGTGTCTATTGTCTGCCAGCGCGTTCGCGCAGCTCGGCAACGGCACCAACCCCGAGTGTCTCGACCCCTCGTGCGGCAAGCCCAAAGAAGAGGGTGGTGGCGCTTCGCCCTGCACCAACGGCGTCTGCAACGGAGGCTGCGGCTGCTCGGTCTGGGTCGCCTACACCGACGACGGCAAGACGCTCGCGTACACCGACGACTCCGATGGTGACGGCAAGGCCGACGACGCCGACAACTGCCCGTTCTCGTCGAACCGAGACCAGATCGACGCTGACGGCGATGGCGTCGGCAACACCTGCGACAACTGCTCGGGCTTGTCGAACTTCAGCCAGCTCGACGCCGACGGCGACGGCGTGGGCGACAGCTGCGACGGCGACCTCGACGGCGACGGCGTGGCGAACCTCGTCGACAACTGCGTCTCGATTCCCAACCGCGCGGTCGCGGGCGTGCAGGCGAACCTCGACGGCGATGCGTTCGGAGACGTCTGCGACCTCGACCTCGACGGCGACGGCTTCGACAACGCGCTCGACCTCTGCCCCTTCGTCGGCACCGCCCAGAACATCGACCTGCCCGGCAACGCGCAGTGCAAGCGTGACACCGACGCCGACGGCATCTTCGACCACCTCGACAACTGCATCGGCAACGCGAACCCCAACAACCAGGACCTCGACCGTGACGGCCTGGGCGACGTCTGCGACCTCGACGTCGACGGCGACGGCCTCAACGACAAGCTGCCCGACCTCACCAGCTCGTCGCAGGACAACTGCGTGGGCGTGCGCAACCGCAACCAGCTCGACAGCGACTTCGACGGTGAAGGTGATGCCTGCGACGCGAAGTTCTGCCTCGTCATCGACCCCGCCAACAAGGCCGACTGCCTCGACCCGAACGGCCCCTTCAAGGTGCACGGCGGCGGCGCGGTCACCCTGAAGCGCGGAGAGAAGTTCCGCCTGCCGCTCTTCGCCAACCGCAACGGCGCCGCCATCGAATACACGTGGACGGTCGTCTCGCGCCCCACCGGCAGCCGCGCCGCCGTCGAGAACCCCACCGGCGCCGTCACCATGTCGAACAACTTCCAGTACGCGTACACCGACCAGAACGTGCCGACCTTCACCAGCGACGTCGACGGCCAGTACGACATCCAGCTCCAGGCGAAGCTCGCGTTCCCCGACCGCGCGTACCCCGAGAAGAAAGACTCGGTCTCGGCGCTGAAGATGACGGCCACGCCCGACGGTGGCGCGAACGCTCCGAGCAGCTGCAACGCCGTGCCCGTCGACGCCTCGCTCGCCGCGTTCGGCCTCGCCGCCCTCGCGATGCTCCGCCGCCGCAGGGGCTGATCAGCCACCCGCGCTTGAGCTGAATCACCCGGACGCCCCGCGCGCCCGGGCGTTTCATTTTCTGGAACGAACGTGAGGCACAACTGCGTGTCCGTACAAAGACTCGCGTCGATGACGGTCATCAGTACAGTCGAGGCTGCGTGGCACCCCCGTCGACTCCCACCGAACGTGTCGTCTTCGAGCAGACCTTCGAGGGGCTCTTCATCACCGGCCTGCGCGCGCGCATGACGCCGGCGCTGGTGGCCGCGTTGAAGGCCGACGGGCTCGACATCACGCAGAAGCTCAGGCCCGCCTACCCGAGCGAGGTGTGGACGAAGTGTTGTCTCACCGCCGCCAAACACCTGCACGCGCACGAGCCCATCGAGGTCGGCCTGCGGCTGCTCGGAGAGTCGGTGGTGGAAGGCTTCGCCAACGGCTTCCTCGGGCGCGCCCTGTTCGGCGTGGTGCGGGTGCTCGGCCCCAACCGCGCGCTGGCGAGGGCGCGGCAGAACTTTCGCTCGGGCAACAACTACTCCGACGCCACGGTGACGAAGCTCGAGAACGGCGTGCACGAGCTGTGGATGAACGAGCGCGGGCCCACCCGCTACGTCTGCCAGGGCATCGTGCTCGCGGCCCTGCGAGAGATGGGCACGCCCGAGCCGAAGGTCGAGGTCGCACGCTTCGACGACGAGGCCGTGTGGTTTCACGTGACGTGGAAGTCGAGCTGACGCTTCCCTGCACCCCGTGTCCGTAGGAGAACGGTGCCGGTGAACGTCCTGCTCACGCTCGTGGTGGCGGTGGCTCCCGGCGACGCGCCGCGGCTGCTGGTGATGCCCGATGTCTCAGGCAGCGCGCTGGCCGCTTCGAACGCCGCCACCCCGCAGAGCCTGCTCGACGCCCGCAAGCTGGCCGAGGCGCTGCGCTACGAAGAGGCCGTCGTCGAGTACCAGCGCTACCTGTCGACGCCCGAGCGGCCCGTGAAGGAGCGCTCGTTGGCCCTCTTCGAGCTCGGCTTTCTGCACCTCGTGCTCGGTGACGACGCGACGGCCCAGGCCCGCGCCATCGAAGCGCTCGAGCTCGACCCCAAGCTGTCGTTGCCGCCCGGCACGCCCCAGAAGCAGGTCGACTTCGTCAACCGCACCCGCAAGACGTGGCTCGCCCGCGCGCGCCTCGAGGTGAAAGACCGCGAAGGCGCCGACGCCGCCTCGCTCGTGCGCGTGCAGCTGTCAGACCCCGAGCAGAAGGTGGCGCGGGTGCTCATTCGGTACTCCGCAAGGTCGGTCGGCCCCTTCGCGTCGGCCGAGATGACGTGTGAAGCCAACCAGTGCACGGCGGCGTTGCCCTCGCCGACGGGCGACCCGAGCTTCACCGCGTACTACTTCATCGAAGCCCTCGACGCGTCGCAGGCCACCATCGCGCGCGCAGGCGGAGCCGATGCCCCCGCGCAGCTCGTCGTCGTCGACCAGCGGCCCTGGTACCAGTCGCCGTGGGTGTGGGCCATCACCGGCGCCGTCATCGTCGGAGGCGCCGCCGTCGGGTACGCGCTCGCGCCCGGGCCCCGATGAGGTGGTGGTGGGTGGTGCTCGTCGCGTGCAGCCCGCTCAAGCCCCTGGCCGTCGGTGACGTGTGCGGTGACGGCACCAACGACGTCGTGATGCGGGTGACGTACTGCCCCGAGCGCCTCGACTGTCTGCGCACCGAGCCCCAGGTCGAGTCGTTTCGTCTTCGCTGCGCGGTGCCGTGCTCGGCCGATGGCGGGTGCCCTTCGGGGTGCTCGTGCCGTACGACGTTCTCACCCACCTGCTGGAAGAGTGACTCCGCCGAGCTGTGTGCGCCCGAGTGAGCGAGCGCCTCTCGTCGTCGACCTTCAGCATCGAGTCGCCTGACAGGGAACGAGGAGCATCGCCCTGGTGACGTGCTGCCGACGTGGTTCGCTCCGGCCCACCGGCGATTCTTCGCGCTGCGGTCAGGCGGCTCGGCGGCCGAGGGCGGCGACCAGTCGTTCCTGCGTGAGCGGCTTGGCGAGGAAGTCGTTCATGCCTGCGTTGCGGCACGCCTCGACGTCTTCGCGGTTCGCCGAGGCCGAGAGCCCGATGATGCGGGTCGCGTCGCGGGAGCTGGCGCGAATGCGGCGTGTCACCTCGAGCCCGTCCATCTCGGGCATGTGCACGTCCATCAACACCACGTCGAACGGCGCTCTGGCGACGGCCGCGAGCGCCGAGGGCCCGTCGGCGGCGACCGTCACCTCGCACCCCGTCTTGTCGAGCAGCCGCTGGGCCACCAGCCGGTTCACCGCGTTGTCGTCGACGACGAGCACGCGCAGGCGGCCCAGGTCGGTGGCGCGCACGGGCGGCTGACTCACCGGCATGGCCGTCGCCTTCAGCGGCAGCAGACAGGTGAAGGTGCTGCCTTCGCCGACCTTCGACTCGAGCGTCAGGCTGCCGCCCATCAGCTCGGTGAGCTCTTTCGAGAGTGCGAGCCCCAGCCCCGTGCCCTGTCTGCTCCGCGCGCGTGAGTCGTCGGCCTGCACGAAGCGTCGAAAGAGCCGCTGCTGTTGCTCGGCATTGATGCCGATGCCGGTGTCACTCACCACGAAGCCCAACGCGCCCACGCGCTGCGAGAGGTGCAGGCTGATGCGGCCGTGCTCGGTGAACTTCACGGCGTTGTTGAGCAGGTTGTTCAGCACCTGCCGCAGCCGCAGCCCGTCGACCAGGACGGCCTCTGGCAGGTCGTCGTCGGCCAGCACCTCGAGGGCGAGGCCCTTGCGCTGGGCCATCGGCGTCCACAACCCGCGCAGCTCGTCGGTGAGGGCGCGAACCGAGACGGGCGCGACGTGCAGCTCGAGCTGCTGCGCCTCGAGCCTGGAGAGGTCGAGCACGTCGTCGATGAGCGCGTGCAGCACCGCGCCGCTGCTGCGAATGATCTGCACCATCTCGCGTTCGTCGTCGGCCAGCGGGTGCGTGAGCAGCGCGTCGGCCATTCCGAGAACGCCGTTGAGCGGCGTGCGAATCTCGTGGCCCACGTTCGCGAAGAAGGCCGACTTCACGCGCTCGGCTTCGCGCACGCGCTCGAGCGACCGCTCACGCTCGTTCGCCACGGCGTGCATGAGCGCCATGGCGGCGCCGAGAATCGAGACGAAGTTCATCACGTGGGTGACGGCGGGCATCGGGTCGACGTGCGGGACGACGAAGCCGAGGTGACCCGCGATGCTCACCGCCGTTCCCGCGACGATGGTGCGAATGAACCACCTTCGCGTCTGCTCGGCGTCGAGCACCGCGGCCGAGATGAGCGGCAGGAGCAGCAGGTAGCCCACGTTGCTCAGGTCCATCGGCGTCGTGGCGAGCGTGCCCACGCAGAGCGCCGGCAAGAAGGCCCAGAGCAGCCCGCTCACCGTCGTTCTGGCCGTGGCCCACGAGTGCGTGCGGTACCACCACAACGTCAGGCCAGCCGTCAGCACGTCGAACAGGTTCGCGACCGAGAGCACCCACAACCCCGACAGTGCGGCCAGCACCGCCGAGAGCGCGCTCAGCACCAGGCCCATCCACACGATGATGGCGAAGACCCGCGCGCGTGGTTGATCAGCCGGCGGAGCGTCGGTGGGGGTGCTCCAATCGAGAAGGCGCTTCCACACAGACACGCATTGCAGCTCTAACCCCGGCGTGGACGAAAGTCAGCGAGTCGCGGGTGACTCCGAGTGAGTCACCTCGGCCGACCGGTCAACGCTCGATGGCCAGCTTGAGCAGGCCGGTGCGCGAGGCGTCGTCCATGGTGTTGGCGACGCGGTAGGCGATGACGCGCCGGCCGTTCGAGAGCACACCGAGCTTCGGCACGCCGCCTTCGGTGTCGACGGTGATGGGTGTCTGCCAACGGCCGCCACCTTTGCGCGTCAGCTTCAGCGAGTCGCTCGTGGTCGTGCACTCGGCGACCGCGACGTTGCTGGTAGCGCTGCAGTCGTAGAAGGCGATGGACGGTTCGTGGTTGATCAGATCCATCGCGAGCGAGGGGTACCAGCCGCCCGAGCCCGACGAGACGACGGTCTCTTCCGCGTCCCACGTCGCGCCGTCGGCCGAGCGCCGATAGCTGAGCACGCTGCCGCGCACGACCGCGACGGCGTAGCCCTCGAGAGAGTCCCAGGCGACTTGAGGGCCGGTCATGGTGTTGGGGCTGGCGAGCACGACCTGAGGCGCAGTCCACCCAGTGGCCGTGCGGCGCTGGAGCACGACGTCTTCACCCGTGCCGTCGGCCGTCTTCACGTTCTGGTCGTAGACGAGCACCGTCTCGTCGTTGGGGCCCGCGGTCATCATGAGGCGCGCGCCGCGCCCGGGCTTGGTGTCGAAGCCGGCGAAGACGCAGCGGGGCGTGAGCGCTCCGAGCGGGCCCTCCATCGATTCGACGTCGCTGCCCGTGTAGTCGGTGGTGTTCTGCGCGAAGTGAATGTCGCGGTACGCGAAGATGGCGCGGCCGGTCGTGTCGAAGCGCAGCGCCGGCCACAGCCCGACGATGGAGGCGCCCATCGGAGACCCTGCGGGCGCGCAGACGTCACCCAGCGTCGCCGCCGCCACCTCGCCCCACGTCGAGCCGCTGCGCGTGGCGAGCGCGGCGTCGTGCTGAAACCAGGAGACCGAGGGCGCATTGGGCAACAGCCGGTCGGGGCCCCCGAGGAAGGCCACCGTGGGCTCCTTCGTCGTCGGGTGCAGCGCCACCGCGATGCCGGCCGTTCGCTGCATGAAACGAATCGTCTGTACTGCGCTCACCACGCCGCTCTTCCACTCCACGAGGTTGAGGTTCAGGTCGTCGATGCCTTGAACGGTCTGCGTGCCCCTCGGCGTGAAGTAGGCGACGACGACGCGGTCTTCGCTGGCATCGACGGCCATCGCCATCGGGTAGAGCCCGCGCGCGGCAGGGTCGAGCTCGACGATGGTGAAGCCACCACCGCTCCCGCCACCGGCGCCGCCCGCCCGCCCCCCGCCAGTGCCTCCATCGTTCACACCGGGAGGCGTTGAACACGCGACCATCGACAGCACCACCAGCGAGCACCGGAGCATCGCCGCATGCTGCCACACCCGCCTCGCGCTGCTCCGGTCGACAGGAGAATCGCTTTCGCCCCGCCGTGGCTCTCGGGCTGGCCCAGCGCCTCCTCGGGGCTGGGTTGAGTGTCATGAAGTGGTCGGTCATGGCTCGGGTGGCGCGACGTTCGGTGACCTCGTCGCGCCACCCGTCTTACGCTGGGGTGCATGAGCGAGCCTCAGCCCGCGAAGTGGTGGTGGGCCGTGTGGGCCGTCGGCTTGATCAGCACCACGGCGGGGCTTGTCGTGAGCGCCTTCTTTGCCGGGGCCTTCCTCAACCCGCACGCGTTCGGTGGTCGTGACGGCCAGGGCGCGGCCGGCCTCGCCGCGCTGATTCTGCTGGTGGGCGCGGGCGCTGCGTTGATCAGCGCCATCGTGCTGCTCGTCGCCACGACGCGCGTTCGACGACGCGGGGCTGCGTGGTGGCTGTGGCCCGTGAGCCTGGGGGTGCCGGCGTTGCTGGCCGCTGGAGCGGTCGTGCTCGGCAGTCAGGCGTGAGCTCAGCTCTGCAACAGAAGCGACTGGTGCACCTGCCAGTCGAGGCGCTGCACGGTGTCTGGCTCTTCACTCCCGCCGAGCGCGAGCGCAGGGACGAAGCCGTAACACTCGTTGGGCTTGCACGCGCCCAGCCGCTGCTTCACCTCGTCGAACAACGACAGCCGCAGGAACGCCTCCTGGAAGTCGCGGTCGTCGAGCCCTTCGAGGAAGGCGTCGACCGAGGTGCCCAGCACGGTCATCTTCTTGAAGTGCACGTCGATGAGCGCGATGTCGGCCTCGTTGTCGGGGTCGCCTACGCCGAGCTCGCGCGCGCGTTCTCGCAGATCGCGGAAGACGAGAATCTCTCCAAACGCCGTGCGCCCGATGGAGCGCCGACCCTCGACGTTGCCCATCAACCAGTCGTGCATCTCCTCGTCGAGCGCGCCCGGAGCGGTGACGATGATGAGGCCTCCAGCGTACGAGCCCGGCTTGAGCCGCTTCGTCAGCGCCGCGAACGCCGGGTGTGACTCGGGCCCCACGGCTCGCACTGCCTTCTTCGCTGGCACTGCCTTCTTCGCTGGCGCCGCCTTCTTTGCTGGCGCTGCCTTCTTCTTTGCGGGCTTCTTCACAGCGCGTCGTTGGGCCATGAGCGCAGCCTCGCGGGACGGGCAGGGTGGAGGCGAGCAGATTCCTCTCGTCACCCGCCCGGCCGAACCCACACACTCGGTCTTCATGCCCCGCCCGTCGTCCCTCGACTTCTTCAACGAGCAGGACTCGCCGGAGCTGGCCGCGACGTTCACGCCCGAGGTGGTGACGCAGCTCGCGACGCTCGAGGCGGGGGTCGCCATGGGCATGCGCGACCTCTCTGACACCCGCGCAGCGACGATTCGAACGCTCGAGGCGGCAGGAGTGCCCGTCACCGCGTGGGTGTTGCTCCCTCGCGACGAGGGCTACTTCGCGACGCACGACAACGCGCCGAGCATCGAGGCGGCCTGCGCGCGGCTGCGCGAGTGGAGCGCCGACCACCACCTGTCTCTGTCGAGCATCGGCCTCGACTTCGAGCCCGACCTTCGTGACCTCGACCAGCTCATGGTGAAGCCGCTGCGCACCGTCGGCCGGTGGATGTTTCGTCGAGGTCGACTCCCCGTGCTCGAGGCCGCTGCTCGCCGCTACCAGACCCTCATCGACACGCTCCGCGCCGCGCAATGGAGGGTCGAGACCTACCAGTTCCCCTTCGTCGTCGACGACCGCCGCTTCGCTTCACGGTTCTGGCAACGCACGCTCGGCGCGCTCGCCGTCGACGCTGACCGTGAGGTGGTGATGCTCTATTCGAGCCTGCTCCCGGCCGGTCACGGCATGCTCTCGCACTACGCGCCGCACTGCCGCGCCATCGCCGTCGGCAGCACCGGTGGAGGCATCGACCCGCTCCCCAAGCTCTCGTGGGCCGAGCTCGAACGCGACCTGCTCACCGCCGCCGCGCACGCCCCGCACGTCTTCGTCTTCAGCCTCGAAGGCTGCGTCGCCCAACAGGTGCTCGGCCGCCTCGCCTCGTTCGATTGGAACCGCCCTGCTCCCGCCTCGTTCGCCCAACGGCTCGGAGGTCGCTCGGTCGTCACCCTCGCCCAGGCCCTCGCCCGCTGGTTCTGATCCACCGACGAACCCTTCAGAATCAGGCGCCGCCCACCTCACCTGACACCTGGAAATGGTGGATCAAACTCCAGAAATCGCGCGGCGGCCTTGGAAACCCGCTGATTCTCTGGTTTTCTCGAATTCCGGTCGAACGAATGTCCCACGGAATTCGACCGGCGAGTCTTCTCTCCATACTCGCAGTCACTGAGGAACAACGAACATGCTCATCAACAAGAACCTGAACAACGTCATCCAGGGCGCTGTGATTCGCGGTCAGATTGCCGGCGCGAAGTCGGACGGCAAGGTCACCACGCAGGAAGCCAACGCCCTCATCGCTCGCGCGAAGGCCGGCGGTGTTCAGCCCTCTGAGCTCCAGGCGCTCCGCCAGCTGGCTCTGGAGTCGAAGAACAACCACAAGTTCGACGCCGGCGCCAAGGCTGCTCTCAACAACTTCCTGGGCAACAGCGCTGACCGCTCGTTCGCGTCGGGCCGCCTGCCTCCCGAGGCCAGCCTTCCGCAGCGCTTCGGCATCTTCGGCGGCGTGTTCGACAAGGCCCGCCTGAACGCGCTCGACAAGCACTTCAAGAAGGACGACGGCCGCATCGGTCAGGGCGAGATGCGCAGCATCATGCGGAACATCTTCAAGGACGGGAACATCTCGCCGCAGGAGCGCAGCTACCTGCAGTCGAAGCTCAAGGACCCGGCCGTGAGCGCCGAGGCGAAGAAAGACATTCGCCTCATCCTCTCGATGGTGCCCGGCTCGCGCTTCACGGGTGATGGCATTCTCGTTCGCCCGAAGTGGCCGCGCCACATCCCCAACTTCCCGCACTTCCCCCGCCCGCCCACCACTGGTGGTGGCACGCCTCCTCCGCCCACCACCACGACGCCGCCCACGACGGGCAGCTCGGGCTCGACGGGCACTGGCTCGACCGGCAGCACGGGCTCGACTGGCAGCACCGGCTCGACGGGTTCGACGGGCAGCACGGGTTCGACGGGCAGCACCGGCTCGACCGGCTCGACGGGTGGCACGCAGTACAACGGCTCGTTCCCCTCGTACCCCACGCCTCCGAAGGACCCGAAGGACCTGGCCGCTCAGAACAAGTTCCAGGAAGACATGTTCAACTTCCAGCAGGCCTCGCAGAACATGAACACCTTCTGGCAGATGATGCAGAACACCCTGAAGTCGATGGGCGACACGGCGAACAACGCGGTGCGCAACCTCCGCTAAGCCGAACAGCTGCATGAAGGTCGCGAGAGGGTCGCCCGTCACCGGGTGGCCCTCTCGGCGTTTCAAGTCAGATTTCGTTCGTCGCCAGATGAACCCACGGCACCTGGCGCGTGCGGCGCGTCGTCGAGAACGCGTAGACGGTGGCGACGGCGCCGGGCTCGATGCCGCGGTGGCGCAGAAAGTCACGCTCCGCCGAAAGGCGCTGGTCGAGCGCGAAACAGGCAGGCCCGCTGGCCTGCAGCCCGAGCAGCCGTTCGCCACCGCGGCGCAGGAACTCGGCGTGCGAGCGCCCCCACCCCGCAGGGCCGCGCGGCAGATGCACGAGCGGCCACGGCTGCTTCGTCGACTGCAGCACGAAGTCCTTCGCTCCCAGGGTCGACACCATGTCGGCCTCGATGGAGGGACTCAAGTCGAGCCCCGCGCTCGTCGGTGTCGCTGGAGCGCCTTCGACGTTCAACGCCGCCAGCTTCGCGGGCTCGACGAAGTAGACGTTCAGCAGCGCGAACGAAGTGCCCAGCTTCATCGGCGTCACGCCCTTCGCGGCGTTCATCACGTCGCCCCGTTCACCACGCATCGCGGCGCCGAAGGCGAAGCGCCACGACAGCCGCCGCGGCGAGCGCGCCCACACCTTCAGCGCGAAGAACAGCATGCGCGCGGGCACCCCGTTTCCCCGCCACGCCGGCGCCACCTTCAGGTCTCCCAGGTACACGGCGTCGACGTCGCCCGTCGCGGCCCGCACACGTTTTCGCACCGCCGCGATGCAGCCGACGACGCGGCCCTGCTCCAGCGCGATGACGAAGTGCGCTTCACCCATCGCCGAAAAGAACGGGTGGTACGCCTCACCATGCGAGAGCACGAAGCGGTCGCTGCCGTCGTCGATGGGGTACGAGACGTCGCGCTCGAGCGCCCGCAGGTCGTCGACGTACGGCGCGAGCGCGTGGGCCTCGACATGGCGCAGCTCGAGGCTCATCGGCGGCGCATCACGGTGAGGCGCTCGTAGAAGAGCGCGCGCTCCATGGCGGTGCAGCGCGCCGAGAGCCCTTCGTCTTCGTCGAAGCCGTGAAACAGCGGCCGCCAATCGCGCTGGTTGTTCAGCTGTCGCCACACCACGAGGGTGCCGGGCTTCGTCACCACCAGCGCCTTCGCCCAGGCTTCGACGAGCGACGCGTCGGACCAGTCGAAGATGTTCGAGAGGCTCACCACGCCGAAGCGCTCGAGCGCAGGCACGTCACCGAGGCTGCCGAGGTGCCAGGTGACGTCGAGGCGGCGGTGGCTCAGCAGGAAGGGGGGCGGCGTGAGGTAGCGCTGCACCAGCACGTGCTGCAGCCAGGGGTTCGACGCCGCGTCTGGCCTCGCGAGGCCGCGCTCGAAGACCCGCTGAAAGTACGACGGGTACGAGCCGCGAACCGCGTGCCTCGTCGCGTCGGGACCGAACATCGCGTGCAGCAGGCCCTCTGCGAAGGCGACCTCGAAGATGGCGGGCCACGAAGGAGACGTGCGCCACCTCGAGACGAGCTGGCCGCGCGCTGCAGCGTCAGACGAGAAGAACGCCTCGAGCTCGTCTTGTGGAGCGACGAACTGCTGCCAGGCGAAGCGCAGCACGCGGAACAGCTTCTCGAACTCGCCACCCTGAGAGAGTCCCGTCTCGTCGGCGTGGTTCACGTTGAGGCGGGTGAGCGCTCCTTCGGCGATGGCGTCGGCCTTGGCCTTCGCGTGCGCGAGTTGGTCGGGGTTCACGTCGAACGCGTGCACGTCGAGCGAAGGAAAGGCGTGTTTGAGCGCGAGCGCCGTGCAGCCACCCGACGCGACGGTGAGGCAGGCCGACGGTTTCGACGCCTCGACGAGCGCGGCCTCGACGGAGAAGTCTTCGCGCACCACGGCGAACTTCAACATGCGTCGAAGGGTCGCACGCCCGCGCGCTCGTTCAAGGCCTGTCGAAGGTCTGGGCACTGGCAGCTCGCGCGAAGTCGTGATGAACGGGCGGTCGCATGCTGAGCGTTGGAGACATCGCGCCCGACTTCGACACGGTCGACTGCCGTGGAGAGCGGTTGCAGCTCTCGAGCTTTCGCGGGCAGCGCAAGGTGGTGCTCTTCTTCTTCCCGAAGGCGTTCTCCCCGGCGTGCACGCTCGAGGTTCGGAACTTTCGCGACAACTACCAGCGCATCACCCAGCTCGACGCCGAGCTCATCGGCGTGTCGGTCGACAAGGCCGAGCGCAACTGCCGCTTCGCGACGGAGGAGGGCCTGCAGTTCAGGCTCATCGGCGACGAGTCACGCGCCATCAGCGAGCTGTACGGCGTGATGTGGCCAGTGCTGCGCATCGACCGCCGCGCGACGTTCGTCATCGGCCTCGACGGCAAGGTGGAGGACGTCTTTCACCACGAGGTGCAGGTGTACCGTCACCTCGAAGACGTGCTCGACCGGCTGGCGGCCGCGAAGGGCGCGCCCCACACGCAGACGGCGCCGACGCCGACGTGAGGCTGCCCTGGCTGTTGCTCGTCGTCGCCGTGCTCGGGTGCCGCGCGGCGCTTCAGGTGCCCTTCTCGGGCGCCGTGTCACTTCAGAGCGTCGATGCGCGGGCGACGCAGCCGCACGGTGACTGGCTCGAGCGCGAAGACGACCTGGTGACGCGCGGCCTGCCGCTCGCCCCACCAGACTGGTCGAGGTTCGACGTGGTGGTGGTGGCGGTCGGGCAGCAGGGCACCACGGGTCACCGCGTCTCGATGGAGCGCATCACGCTCGTCGACGACGCCATCATCTTCGACGTGCACCACGAGGTGCCGGTGGGCCCCGTGGGTGAAGCGCTCACGTTTCCGGGAGTCGCCGTGCAGGTGCCGAAGGGGCTCGACGGGCGGCGGCGCGTGGTGCGGGTCGATGGCGTGGTGGTGCCGTGTTCATGGCGCGCGCCTTCGGGGCCGTGACGCGCGACGGTCTGGTTACCGCAGCGCTTCGAGCTGACGCCGCGCTTCGTCGCGCTGGTCGAGCAGCACGATCATCTCGCGGTGCAGCTGCTCGTACTGGCGGTTCGTGTGGTGCCACTCCTCGGTCGCGTGGGCGAGGTCCTTCTCCACCTGCGCGACGTGGGCCTGCAGGGTCGCGGTGGTGGCGACGTGCGACTCGCGCTCGCGGGCGACGGCGTTGGCGTACTCGGCCTCGAGGGCGGCGAGCTTCACGCGGGCCGCGTTCTCGGCTTCGGTGAACCTGGTCGCCGCCGCGGTGAGCTGGGCCTGCGCGTCAGCGAGCTGGGTCTCGACCTCGCGCGTCTTCTGCCGCGCCTCGAGCAGCCGCTGGGCCGTGTGCTGGTGCTTCTCCTTCTCTTTCTGAAAGTGCGCATCGGCCTCGGCGCGCTTCGTCTCGATGGCGGCGAGGGCCTGCTGATGCTGCGTCTCGAGCGCGGCGCGGGCCTTCGCGTCGTCGTCTTTCGCCGTGTGCAGCGCGGCCTCGAGCTCGGCGACGCGGGCGGTGAGCTTCTTGCGGTCGTTCTCGGCGCGCGCGAGCTCGACGTTCAGCTCGTCACGACGTGAGCGAATGCCGGCCAGGTCGTTCTCGAGCTGCGCGACGCGGCCGGTGAGCTCGGCCACGCGCGCCTGCGCGCTCTCGGCGACGGCGAGCTGCTGGGTGAGCCTGACGTCTTGCTCGGTCTTGAGCTGCTCGAGCTCCCACACGCGGGCCTTCGACGACGCGAGCTGGCCTTCGAGCTCGGCGGCCTTGTTGGCGGTCTCGCGAACGGTGGCGAGCTCGGCGTCGACGGCGGCGAACTTCGCCAGCACGTCACGGGCCGCGGCCTGCTCTGACGAAAGCTGCTGCTCGGCCGCCGACAGCGCCTTCTTCGCGTCGTCGAGCTCGGCCTCGAGGTCTTCCACCCGCGCCTGGGCCTGGCGCGCCTCGGTGAGCTCTGCTTCGAGGGCGGTGATGCGCTCCTCGGCGACCTCGGCGCGCGCGCGCGACTCGTCGGCCTCTTTCTGCAGCGCGGGGTCGAGGGCGGGCACCTGCGCCGTCTTCGGGCGCGCCACCTCGCGCATCGCCTCGAGCTCGGCCTCGAGCGCCGCCACGCGCTGCTTCTGCTGCTTCACCTCGGCCTCTGACTCGGCCAGCGACTGGTCGAGGGCCTTGAGGCGCTTCTCGAGCAGCTCGGGGTCGAGCTTCGAGACGTTGGTGCTGTCTTCCTGTGGCCGCGAGATGGGCGGCAGCGTCATCTGCGCGTCGAGCCCCTCGAGGTTGATGGCGATGCGGCCCGTGCGGTCGCCGGCGGCCGAGTTCAGCGCCTCGCGGGGTATCGCGGCCGTCGCGAACTCGCTCTGGGCCTTGCGCAACGACTGCTGGGCGTCGAGCAGCTGTTGCTGCAGCTCCTTGTTCTTCGCCCGCTCGACGTCGAGGGCCTTGCGCGCCTGTTCGTGCAGGTCGCGTTCGTCGGCGAGCTCCTGCTGCGTCGCCTTCAGCTCGCGCGCCGCAGCCTTCAGCAGCTCGTGAAGCTTCGCGCTGTCAGGGGCGGCCGCCATCGGCCCTCCTGTCTAGCGCCTCGACGGGGCGAGTTCAGCCCTTCTTCCAGCGCCACGGTGACGATTCACCGACGCCTGGCAGCGCCGTCGACGGTTCGATACCCCGGCGTCGAGCGTCGCCAGCGCTCCTTCGCGAAGCCGTACCTGAACGTCGACACCGGCTGATCAGCCCTTCTTCTTGAACTTCACGAAGTAGTTCTTCACCGCGGCCTCGAGCAGGTCGCCCGAGAGGTGGGGGATTTCACCCTTGTAGTGGGCGATGTCGATGACCTGGTCGATGAGGTCGCGGGGCTGGCAGGCGGCGAAGGTGCGGTTGTGGGGCTTGTAGTGGGCCTCGATGAGCCAATCGATCATCTCGGCGTCGTAGGCGATGCCGCGCTTCTGACAGACGCCCTCCCAGATGTGGTGGAACTGGTCTTCGTCGGGCGGCTTGACCTCGAGCTTGTAGCGAACGCGCCGCAAGAAGGCGTCGTCGACGAGGTCTCCGGGGTCGAGGTTGGTCGAGAAGGCGACGAACACGTTGAAGGGCACCTGCAGCTTCTTGCCGGTGTGCAGCGTGAGGAAGTCGACCTCACTCTCGAGCGGCACGATCCACCGGTTGAGCAGGTCGATGGGCGAGACCTTCTGCCGGCCGAAGTCGTCGATGAGCAGCATGCCGTTGGTGGCTTTGAGCTGAAACGGCGCCTCGTAGAACTTCACGTCGGGCGAGTAGATG
>JAEUJR010000827.1 GCA_016793585.1 Archangium sp. | reverse complement strand
TCGCCGCGGCGGGCTGGTTCATGATGTCGGCAGGCCAGTTCACGAGCGCGCGCGAGAACACGTTGTTCAACAAGCAGGTCTCGGTGCTCGGCTTCGCGGCCAACGCCGAGGTGCTCTACAAATGGGGCCGAACCAACAACGATCTCATCACGGCCGAGGGCCTCTTCTCGTCTGGCGACAGCAACACCGCCGATGACAAGTACACGGGCGTCTTCACCAGCAACTTCTACGGCCTGCCTGGCGCGGTGTGGTTCAACCACCGGTCGCTCATTCTGTTCCCCTTCACCAGCACCGTGAACAATTACACGGGCGCCGTCACCGACATCTCGAATCAGGGCTACGGCGTCACTGCGGGAATCCTCACGGGCGCGTACGACCTCATTCCCAACACACTGAACCTGAAGCTCGGCACCGCTGCGGCGACGGCGAACGCCAACCCGGCGGTTCAGCCGAACGGCACCCAGCCTGGCCGCTTCATGGGCGTCGAGGTGAACGCCGAGCTCAAGTGGACGATTCGGTACCTGATGACCATTGGCCTGCACGGGGCGTACATGTTCCGTGGCAGCTTCTACGACGGGAACGATCGGGTGACTTCGAACCCGTGGGCGCTGTTCTCCACCTTCACCTGGTACGCGTTCTGAGGCCGCCCATGAGAACGACGCTTCTGTTGGCCGTGGTGTTGTCGGGCTGTGTTCACTCGTACGAGTCAGCGCCTGCGCTGAAGTTCAGCGACGTGCCGTACACGTCGGTGGCCGGCATGCCGTGGAAAGAAGGCGCGCTGAAGCTCGAAGGCGCCGAGAAGACGTGGAAGCTCGGTGGCCATCACACGCTCCGCTACGTCGAGCTGAACCCTGAAGGCGCGCGCACGGTGCTCTTTCTCCATGGCCTCGGCAGTAACTTGAAGTTCTGGCGCTACCAGTTGGATGTGTTCGCCGCGAAAGGCTTTCGCGTCATCGCGATCGACCAGCTCGGGTTTGGCAAGTCTGACAAGCCCGCACAGTTCTCGTATTCGATGGATGCGCAGGCCGAGGTCGTCGTCGAGGTGCTCGAGAGGCTCGCCATTCCGCGTGCGGTCGTCGTCGGCCACTCGATGGGCGGAGAGGTCGCCCTCGCGCTCGCCATTCGTTTCCCCGAGCGGGTCGAGGCGCTGGTGCTGACGTCTCCGGCCGGCTTCGAGAAGTTCTCGCCGCGGGAGAAGAAGTGGTTCGAGAAGGTCTTCAGCGCCACCTTCGTGAAGTCGACGCCCGAGTACGGCGTCTGGGGCAGCGTTCGGTACAACAACTTCATGCAGTGGAAGCCCGAGTACGAGTGGCTCATTGAAGAACGAATTCGGCTCGCGAAGACCGACGAATTCGACGCCTATGCCTATGCGCAGGTGCGCGCGGTCGACGGCTTGACCCACAACGACTTCGTGCGCGACTCACTCGAGCAGGTGAAGGCGAAGACGCTGATCATCTTCGGTGAAGACGATCGCCTCATTCCCAACCCTTTCCTGCACGGTGGGCGCGCGCGCCAGATCATGGAGTACGGCGCAGGCAAGATCGCCGGCTCGACGCTGATCGGCCTGCCGGGCTGTGGCCACACCGTTCAGATGGACTGCTCTGAACCCTACAACTCCGCAGCGCTCGCGTTCCTCGCGACCCTGCCAAACCCTGCCATCGCCGAGCCAGTCAAGGAGTCCCCGTGAAGCGTGCAGCAGTGCTCGTGTCGATGGCGTTGTGGTCGTGCGGCCCGGAGCTGCAGCAGCCGTGGCCAGAGGCGGTGACGACGACCTCGGCTGCGCTCACCCAGGTGACCAGCTTCGGGTCGAACCCCGGCAGCCTGTCGATGTTCGTTCACGTTCCTTCGACGCTGCCGGCGAACCCGCCGTTGGTGGTCGCGATGCATGGCTGTACGCAGAGCGCCGCCGCCTACGCGAACACCGGCTGGAACGAGCTCGCGAACCAGTACGGCTTCATCGTGCTGTACCCGCAGACGACGGCGAATAACTCGTGCTTCTCGTGGTTCACCTCGAGCCAGCAGTCGCGCAGCGGCGCCGAGGTCACGTCCATCATGAACATGGTGAACAACCTCAAGACGACGCGAAACGTCGACCCGACCCGCATCTATGTCACGGGGCTCTCGGCTGGCGGGGCGATGACGTCGGTGATGCTCGCCACGTACCCCGACGTGTTCAAGGCTGGCGCGGTGATGGCGGGTTTGCCGTTCGCGTGCGCTGGTACCCAGCTCGACGCCTTCAATTGCATGAACTCTCCGCCTGATCGCACGCCGCAGCAGTGGGGCGATCTCGTGCGTGGCGTCGCTGGCACCTCGGGCTTCCCCGCGCCGCGTGTCTCGATCTGGCACGGCACGAGCGACTTCACCGTTCGCCCTGGCAACCAGACCGAGCTCGTGGACCAGTGGACGAACGTGAACGCCATCGATCAATCGGCCGACGTCACGACGATGGTCGCCTCGGCGACGCGGCGAGAGTTCCGAACGAGTGGGGGAGAGACCAGGGGCGAGTCCTGGTCGATTCCCAACATGAGCCATGGAACGCCCGTCGACCCGTCGCATGGGTGTGGAACGGCTGGCGCGTTCATTCTCGACGTCGGAATCTGCTCGAGCCGCTACGCCGCCGAGTTCTTCGGCCTGGTTCCAGCCACCGATGGCGGCGTGGTCGTGATCGATGCTGGCGCGCCCGTCGATGCAGGCTCTTCTTTCGATGCTGGTGTGCAGGTCGACGCGGGGCTGCCGTTCGATGCTGGCGTGACGGTCGATGCCGGAGCGCCCGTCGATGCGGGAACACCCCGTGACGGTGGAAGCGGGTTCGTTTGCCGGGAGTTCTTCGGCACCAACATCAGCCACATCAGCGCGCTTCGGGCCACGGCGTGTGGCAACGGAACCCCCAACTACTGCGCCGTTGGTTCGGGAGACGATCTCGGGCTGGTCGGTGCCTCGTCGCGCTTGCGTGAAGTCGCCCCTGGCTATTTCGAACTCGGTGCCTGCAGTGGCGGAGCCGGCGGCGGCTCGGCGGGTGGTGGCACGGCAACGGGCGGTGGAACGGCGGGTGGTGGCACGGCCGGTGGTTCGGCCGCCTGTGTCGAGCACACGGCGTTCAACTACGAACACGTCGTCGCATTTCGAGCACAGTCGTGTGTGATGGCTGCCGCAGCGTGCGCGGTCGGGTCGAATGACAATCTTGGCTTGTTCAGCAATCGCACCACGATTCGCGAAATTCGCCCCGGCTATTACGAGCTGGGCACCTGCTCCGGCTCGACGGGCGGCGGAACGGCAATCGGCGGCGGAACAGCGGTCGGTGGCGGAACGGCAACGGCGGGCGGAACGGCGACCGCGGGCGGAACTGCAACGGCGGGCGGAACCGCGACGGCGGGCGGAACGGCGACCGCGGGTGGAACTGCAACGGCGGGTGGAACTGCAACGGCGGGTGGAACTGCAACGGCGGGCGGAACTGCAACAGCAGGAGGAAGTGCGGGCGGCACGACGACGCCGGGTGGCTGCTCCGCAACAGGAGCAGGGCCGCTCCTCATTCTTGCCCTCACGCTGCTTCGTCGTCGGCGCTTGTAGTCATGGGTGTCATTCGAACTCGGCGACTACCGCGAGTGCGACCGCACCGGCGAACGAGACCTCCTGCCCTGCAAAGCGCTCCCGAACAGGTCTCGAGCCGAGCGTTGTCTTCAACTCGTCGAAACCACTGAAGCTCACTCGGGCGACCTCGCCCACTCCAAGTGAGCCCTGCGACTCCCAGTCTTCACCTCGAACAGCCGCTCCGGTAACGCAACCACTGGAGTCGACAGGTGGCTCCAATGTGCGCCTCTGTATTGCGTTCTGCCGACGTGGGCGCACCGCGTAAACGCGATTCCACAAATCTCCCGAACACGTCGTCGCAGGCTCATTCGAGAATGAGCACATGAGCCTTCGAATCGGGAGTTCCGGAGACAGCGTTCGTACCCTCCAGCAGAAGCTGCAGGAGGCTGGTTTCAACCCAGGCGGCATCGACGGCAAGTTCGGCCCGCTGACCGAGCGCGCGCTGCGTTCGTTTCAGCAGGCGAGAGGCCTCGAGGTCGACGGCGTCGCGGGGCCAGCGACGGCTGGCGCGATGGGGCTGTCGGGGTTCGACACCCGTCCGCCGCGCGTCGACGGGCGCACCGACAACACCACCAACGTTCAGCCGCCCAACGGTCAGGGCACGCGCACGACCCAGGAGTTCCTGTGGAACGCGCTCGGCCAGCAGGGCAAGCCGTACATCTTCGGCGCCGAGGCCAACCCCAACAATGCGAACCCGTCGGCCTTCGACTGCTCGGAGTTGATCGAGTGGGCGGCGAAGCGCGCGGGCGTGAACTTCCCCGACGGCAGCGCGAACCAGATCGCGGCGACGAACCCGATGTCGGTCGAAGAGGCGCTCCGCACGCCTGGTGCGCTGCTCTTCCGCGCCGGCAACCCGAACCACATCGCCATCAGCCTTGGCGACGGGCGCACCATGGAAGCGCGTGGTCGTCGCGACGGCGTCGGCATCTTCGACAACGCCGCGGGCCGCACGTGGACGCGCGCCGGCACCATTCCCGGCTTGTCCTGATCAGACGGCCTCCGACACCGAGGCCAGCAGGAACTCGTGCGTCCGCATCGCGGGCGTGACGGTCTCGGCGTCGTTCGCAGCCTCGAGCTCGGTCGACAGTGCGTCGCACTTCGTGAACGCGTCAGCGACCGATTGGTTGAACCTGAAGTTGTTCACCGGCGCGACCACCTGGCCGTCTTCGATGAGAAACGTGCCGTCGCGAGTGAGGCCGGTGAGCAGCAACGTCTGCCCATCGACCCAGTTCGTGTACCAGAACCGGCTGATCAGCACACCGCGCTTGATGCCCTCGAGCAGCTTCGCGCGAGGCGTGGTGCCGGCGGCCAGCTCGAACCCGCCGTGTCCTCCGACGGGCGCGCGCTTCGTCTTCTGCGCCCAGAACCGTGACATCGAGAGCGCCTCGAGCTTTCCCGCGGTGATCCACGGCTGCACCTCGAGCGGCCGGCCTTCGCCATCGAACGGCAGCATCGGGGTGCGCGCGTTTCGGGCGTCGCTGCGAATCGTCACCAGCGGCGAGAACGGGGTCTCGCCCACCTTCACCTTCGAGAAGAACGATCGCCCCTCGTCGGCCGAGCGCTGATCCATCGCGCTCAACAGCGACTCCGCCAGCAGCGCGGTCGCGGCCGGTTCGAGCACCACCGTGTATCGGCCGGCGTCGAGCTTGCGCGGGTTCTCGGAGCGTTTGGCCGTCTCGCACGCTCGCTTCGCCACCTGGCCTGGGTCGAAGCCGGTCAACCGTCGCCCATAGAACTGGCCGCGGCCCGAGCCGGTGCCCGAGGGCGTGCGGGCGGTGACCGTGAGCTGAAGCCCCGTCGCGGGGTGCGTCTGCAGCAGCCCCGCCGAGCTCGCCTTGCCGACCAGCCCGCTCCACTGCGCGAGAAAGCCCGCGGTGCCGAGCGAGCGTTCACGGCCCGGCGCGATCGCCTCGGCGATGATGGCCGCGCGGCCCTTCGCGTCGAGCGCGTCGACCTTCGCGTCGAAGGCCAGCTCGTTGCGCTTCACGACCTGTGCGCCGAGCACGGGCATCAGCTCGGGGTCTTCGGGCGCCAGCTTCGCGAGCCGAACGGTGCGCTCCACCAGCGCCGTCATCGAGGCGTCATCGGTCTGGTTGCTCGAGCTCGTCGCCGCTTTCAGGCCCAGGCGCACCGACACCGTGAGGCCGGCTTCGTCAATCTCGCCCGTCGTCGTCACCTCGTTGCGCGAGTACCGAACGTGTGCCCGCTTCGCCGACTCGAGCCCGACGAACACCTCGGCCTTCGGCTCGAGCTTCTTCGCCGCCGCCA
>JAEUJR010000826.1 GCA_016793585.1 Archangium sp. | reverse complement strand
GACTCGCCGTTCCTTCGCTCGAACCTGATGTTGCGGAGCGCAGAGGCGCTGAGGCTCGCGACGGGCACGCGCACGATCTCTCCCGACCACCGATGGCTCACCTCGCCCGAGCAGGTGAAGGCGCTGCACACGGCCGGCTTTCGCGTCGTACCGTGGACGGTGAACGAGCCGGCGCGCCTCGACGAGCTGCTCCGGTGGAACGTCGACGGCGTCATCACCGACCGGCCCGACCTCGGCGCCGCCGTTCGCGACGCAGGCAAAGAGCTGCACGGTCATCGCGGCGCACGAGGGCTCGCTCCCGAAGAGACGCCGCTCGCCTTCGCGCTCGGGCTCGACGCTGGCGCCACCGTGCTCGAGCTCGATCTCACCGCCACCGCCGATGACGAAGCGATCGTCTGGCACGACCCGTCGCTCTCGGCCCCCAAGTGCCCGCGCGCGCCAGACGCGGGTCTGCTGATTCCCGCCACGAAGCTCGAGGTGCTGCGCCGAATCGACTGCAACGGGTTGCTGCCCGAGTTTCCATTCCAGCGTCGCGACGGCGGCTCCACGCACACCATGACGTTGACCGAAGCGCTGAAGCTGCCTGGGCGGCTCAACATCGAGACGAAGCTCCATGGCACGGGGCAGCCACACGACGACCCCTCCTGGCTGACGCGGCTGCTCATCAAACGCGTGCAGGAGGCCGACGCCGGCGCGCGCGTCACGCTGCAATCGTTCGACTGGCGCTCGCTCCAGATCGCCCATGCCGAGGCGCCGTGGCTCGAGACGATCGCGCTGTTCGGCGATCGAACGGTTCGCGCTCCGCCCGAGACGCGCCTGGGCTTCTCGTGGCCCGAACGGGTCGCGCCCATCACCGTGCACCGAAGCTCGGGCTTCGAGAACCTGGCCGTCACGGCCGACGGGAGCGCCCTCATCGCGATGCTCGAGAAGCCGCTGCCGGGCGAATCAGACTGCCTGGCGTTCCGCTTCGATCTGCGCACGAAGCGCTGGGCGGGCGTCGCCTTCCGTTTTCCACTCGACGAGCGCGCGAAGGCCGTCGGCGATCTCACGCTGGTGAACGAGCGCTTCGGTTACGCGCTCGAGCGCGACGACACCGAGCGACGCAGCGACGGCTTCAAACGCCTCGTGCGCTTCACGCTGCCCGACGTGGTTGGCGCGACCGTGACGAAGACGACCGCTGCAGATCTGCTCGACCTCGCGTTGCCCGACGGTGGCACCTTCACCTTCCCGTTCTGGACCATCGAAGGCGTCACCACCCTTCCCGATGGGCGGGTCGTCATCGTCAACGACAACAACTTTCCCTTCGGCCGGGGCCGCTCCGAGACGAGCCCCGACGAGAGCGAGCTGATCGTCGTTCAACCCCGGTGAGCGGCCGGCGACGACTATGCTGCGCCCTCCAACGTGGGGGAGCTCATGCAGCGATCGATCGCGACGTTCGTGTGGAAGACGGGAGCTGGAGAGGCCCGCATCGCGCTGCTGCAGCCGAGCGGCTCAGCCGATCGCTGGGTGCTGCCCGGCGGTGACGTGCGGGCCGACGAACCCCTGCGTGACGCCGCGCGCCGCCTCGCCAACGAAGCCCTCGCCCAGCCCGTCGAGGTGGTGGGCTTCGTCGAGGCCAGCGCCTTGCCGCCGAACGGCCGCCTCTACTTCGACGCCGAGCTCACCCGCCGCACCCCTGACTCGTTCGAGACCGAGCGGGGCCGCGTCGCCTTCGTCACACCGCGCGATGCGCTCTCGCTGCTCACCGACGAGGCCGATCGCCGGCTGCTCGCCGGCCACCTCGGGCCTTCGACCCAGGTCCCGCTCCACCCGACGCCCTGGCAGTTCGCCTCGCTCGTGTTCTCGGGGCAACAGGTGTCGGCGCGGCAGCTCACCCGTCACCTTGCGCAGGCGCTCGCTGATCAACGCGTGCTCGAGGCCGCGCCCTCGAACGTCACCATCGAGGCACGCCGGCAGCTGGCCGAGGCGCAGCGCAACGTCTTCGACGACCCCGAGCTGGGCTGGGCGATGCTCAAGAAGGCGCGCCGAACGCAACTCGAGGCGATGCACGGCGAAGCGCTCCGCGCGCGCTGGGAGGCCGTTCGCGAAGAGGCCGTCGAGAAGCTGCGCGGCTGGCGCGCGAAGGCCGCGAAGGAGCTCATGGGTGAGAAGGGCCAGGTGCCGGGTGCAGACGCAGTCGCTGGCGTCGCCCAGCTGCTCGACGAACACCACGACGCCTACTTCGATCGTGCGCGCCTGGTGCAGCAGCGCGTCGTGTTGCTCACCGCGCTCGGCCTCGCGGTGCTGACGCTCTTCGAGCTGACCGTCGAGCTCACGGGCTGGGCGGGGCTTCCTTCCGGTCTCGTCAGGCTCGCGCCGTTGATCGGCGTGCTGGGCGCGGTGTGCTCGGCGCTGCTCTCGTCGGTCACCACCAACGCCTCGAAACGCCCGCAGGTGATCGTCGACTCCACGTTGATTCTCGGGCGCATCGCGCTCGGGGCGACCTCGGGCCTCGGCATGGCGCTGCTGGTGAACACCACCCACCCGACGACGGAGCTGCTGACCGCGCTCGTCTTCATCGCCGGCTTCTCGGAGCGCGCCCTGCCCGCACAGATCGATCGCATGGTGGCGGCCGACGCCGAGAAGCAGGAGAAGTAGAGTCGACCTCGTCAGCTTCCACGAACTCCAAGCGACCCACCGCCATGCCGACGCCCCAAGACTTCGCCCGCGCTGCGGCGCTCTCCGACGAAGCGCTCCTGTTGGAGTGCGACGAGGCCTTCTTCATCGCGTCGGGCCCTGGCGGGCAGC
The DNA here is from genome assembly GCA_016793585.1 of Archangium sp. The sequence goes on along the minus strand of JAEUJR010000826.1, from coordinate 480 downwards.
ACCGCAACAAGACCGAGACGGGCGTACGCTTGGCCCACCGTCCCACGGGCATCACCGTCACCGCCACCGAGCGCCGCAGCCAGCTGCAGAACCGGGGTGAAGCCCTCGAGCGCCTTCGCGCCGTGCTGGTGAAGAAGTCGTACGTCGAGCCCAAACGCATCGCGACGAAGCCGGGCAAGGGCGCAAAACGGCGCCGCCTCGAGGGAAAACGGCACACCTCCGAGAAGAAGCAGAACCGCCGCGGCGGGTGGGACTGAAACGGGGGCTGGTGGGTTGACGTCTTCGACAAGGGCCCTCAAACCGGGCGTGTCGCGGGCTGTAGCGAGCTGGGCCTCGTTCGAATGGTCAGGCACCTGACCTTTTGACTTCGTGGGCAGCCAGCCGAGGTCTGTTACCTTCTTCTTCGACCATGGCGACGAAGCAACGGCCCGGAGCCGACGATGGCGACACGGGCGTCGCGACAGAGACGAGGAAGAAGGA
>JAEUJR010000814.1 GCA_016793585.1 Archangium sp. | reverse complement strand
GATGATGGCCGAGCTGCGCCACCTGCTCACGGTAGAGCGCCCGAAGGTGACCGCCGAGGTCTCTGCCGCCGCCGCATTGCGTGATCGCTCGGAGAACGCCGAATACATCTACGGCAAGCGCCGCCTGCGCGAGATCGATCGGCGCCTGCGGTTCCTGCAGAAGCGCGTCGAGAACCTCACGGTCATCGACCCGAAGACGCAGAAAGACGTCTCGCGCGTGTTCTTCGGCGCCACCGTCACGCTGCAGAACGACGAAGACGAGACGAAGACGACGTATCAGCTGGTCGGCCCCGACGAGACCGACATCAAGACGCTGCGAATCTCGATCGACTCACCCGTCGCGCGCGCGCTCATCGGCAAGAAGAAGGGCGACACCGTCACCGTGATGCGGCCAAAAGGCGAAGCCGACTTCACGATTCTGCTCATCCGCTACGTGTGAGCGGCTATGTTGTGCGTGCTTCATCGACGTCGCACCGCACTCCACGCAGGCTGAATTCCAGGGGGCCGTTTGTCGCGGAAGAACTTCGTTCTCGACACCAACGTTCTGCTGCACGACCCGAGGTCGATTTACAGCTTCGACGACAACACCGTCGTCATTCCGATCTACGTGATCGAGGAGCTCGACCAGTTCAAGAAAGACATGAGCGAGCTCGGCCGCAACGCGCGCCAGATCGCCCGTTACCTCGACATGCACCGGGTCGAGGGAACGCTCGCCGAGGGCGTTCCGCTGCCGAACGGCGGCATGCTGAAGGTCAGCTTCGTCGAGCGCGATCTGCCCAAGTCGATGGCCGACGGCGGGCTGATGGACAACCGCATTCTCGCGGTCGCCATCGAGACCCGGCAGCGTGACCCGCAGGCGCAGACCGTCTTCATCACGAAGGACACGAACCTTCGTATTCGCGCCGATGCCCTCGGTCTGCTCGCCGAAGACTACGAGCCCGAGCGCGTCGAGATCAGCGAGCTCTACTCTGGCGTGAGCGAGCACACGGTCTCGGCCGAGGTGATCAACCAGCTCTACAAACCCGGCGCCGAGGTGGTGCTCGACGCGAAGCTCTCGGCGAACGAGTTCGTGCTGCTCAAAGACGCAGCGAACCCGTCACACACCGCCATGGGCCGCTTCGACGGGGCGCAGAAGAAGATCGTGCCGCTCAACCGCGGGGTGAAGGACGGCACCTGGGGCATTCGCCCGCGCAACATGGAGCAGGGCTTTCTGCTCGACCTGCTGCTGAACGACGACATCAAGCTCGTCACCATCGTCGGCAAGGCCGGCACCGGCAAGACGCTGCTGGCGATCGCGGCGGGCCTCTCGAAGGTGACGGAAGACGCCACCTACCAGAAGCTGCTCGTCAGCCGGCCGATCTTCCCCCTCGGCAAAGACATCGGCTACCTGCCCGGTGACGTCGAGCAGAAGCTCAACCCGTGGATGCAGCCCATCTTCGACAACGTCGAATACCTGCTGAACCTCTCACGCTCCGACAAGAAGGCCGGCCGCGGGCACCACGAGCTGATGGATCTCGGCATCGTCGAGATCGAGCCCCTCACGTACATTCGCGGCCGCTCGATTCCGAACCAGTACATCATCGTCGACGAGGCGCAGAACCTGACGCCGCACGAGGTGAAGACGATCATCACGCGCGTCGGTGACGGCACCAAGATCGTGCTGACCGGCGACCCGTTCCAGATCGACAACCCCTACGTCGACTCCACCAACAACGGCCTCGTGCACGTGGTGAACCGCTTCCGCAACGA
>JAEUJR010000725.1 GCA_016793585.1 Archangium sp. | reverse complement strand
GCGAAGGTGTCGCTCGATCAGGGCGATCTCGTCGGCGTGATCGCATTTGCGACCGAGGTGAAGACCTGGCTGCCGCCTCGGAAGGGCGCCGATCAGCTGCGCGCCATCGCCCAGGCGCTCTACCGCGTCGACGCCAGCCTCGAAGAGAGCGACTACGGCGGCGCGATCGATCTCGCGTTCTCGAAGGGCGCCAAACGCACGCTCGTGCTGATGATGACCGACCTGCTCGATCCCGACGCGGCGCAGGCGCTGCTCAAACGAGCGCGACGGCTCGTGCCCAGGCACCTGCCCTTGATCGCCTCCATGTCGGACGAGGCCCTGCACGCCGCCGCGACGATGATGCCGGTCACCGAGCTCGACGCACATCGCCGCCGGGTCGCGGCCCAGCTCGAGACCGACGCGAAGACCACCGTCGCGAGGCTGCGCGACGCAGGCGCCCGTGTGGTGAGAACGCCCGCGAAGGCCTTCGGGCCCGCAGCCGTGAACGCGTACCTCGACATCAAGGCGCGCGGTCTGTTGTAGCCAGCTCGCGACAGTCGAACGGAAGCCCGAGCTCTTCCCGCAGCCGTTCGTGAAGGTCGTTGGCGTTCACCCGGTGATCGCCGGCCCGATAGAAGAGCTTCTTGCCTCGGTAGCCGACCGCGCCGTGGCTGTTCCAGCCGTAGCGAGCCACCGCCTCGACCGCCTCGGGCTCGAGGTGTTCGACGGTTCGGAACGTCACCGTTCCCTGAAACTCGCTGTCGAGCACGCGCACGGCGGCCCGCGTCGCGTCGCAGACGCGTCAGAACTTCAAGTAGTAGTACGTGACGACGACCTGTTCGCCGTCGGGCTCTCCAGGCCGCGGGGCGTGGGTCTTCGCGCAGCCTGCGAGCGCGAGCGCGGCGATCAACGTGACGCGGATCATGCCGCGCAGTGTGACGTCGCCGTGACGCGACCGCAACGCGAGCGTGCGACTCGCCACGGACATGTTGCTGGTTCCTTCGTGACGCGACGGGCATTGAGCCGCGACATGATCGTGACACTCGCGGTGATGACCGTGCTCGCGCAGGAGGTCGATGCGGGGGTCGAGACGCTGCCGGCACCTGAAGTCGACGCGGGCGTGACGTTCGATGCCGGGGTCGCTCACCCGCCCGACGCCAGGAAGCCGCCTGCCAGCGTCGAGGCGAAGTGGGGAGAAGGCGTCGTCTTCAAGTCGGGCGACTTCTCGTTGCAGCTGCGTGGCCGCGTGCAGGTTCGCGCCGAAGCCGCAGTGCCGATGCCCGGCTCCACCGTCGCGCGCATCAACCAGATCCTCGTTCGCCGGGCGCGCCTGAGCCTCGTCGCGAAGTACACCGACGCCTGGACGATGAACGTGCAGCTCGCCTTCGCGACGCTCGACATGGAGTCCGACGCTCCCAACGTGCTGCGTGACGCGTACCTGACCTGGTCGGGCCTGCGCGATCTCAACGTACGCGTCGGGCAGATGAAGGTGCCGTTCGGCCGCCAGCGCGTGATCTCGTCGGGCAGCCAGCAGATGGTCGACCGCTCGATCATCATCGGAGAGCTGAGCCTCGATCGTGACGTCGGCGCCCTGCTCCGCAGCGACGATCTCTTCGGCCTCGGAGGGCGGCTCTCGTACGCGCTCGGCGTGATGGGGGGCGATGGTCGAAATCGGCTCGGAACGAACGTGGGCCTGCTCTACGTGGCTCGAGTCCAGGTGAGCCCGTTCGGAAAGTTCGACGACCTCGTCGCCGGCGATCTCGAGCGCCTCGAGAACCCCCGGCTCGCCATCGGGCTGGCGGCGGCGCGAAACGTCGCCACCGTTCGCCAACGCAGCACCATCGGCACCACGTTTCACAACGGCTCGCTCACCTACGATCACGTGGGGGCCGATCTCATCTTCAAGTGGCGCGGCTTCTCCCTCGAGAGCGAGGCGCTGCTCCGTTACGCCGAGCAGCCTTCGCTCGTCGGAGCCACCACCACCGAGTGGGCGCGCGCGGGCTGGGGCTACCTCGTGCAGGCGGGCTACTCGCCAGTGAAGTCCTTCGAGGTGAGCGCGCGGTGGTCGCAGCTGCGGCCCTTCGTGGGCACCGACCCGAGCTTCAAGCACCAACGCGAGCTCGGCCTCGGCGTCGGCTGGTACCCGAAGAAGCACGATCTCAAGCTGCAGAGCGACGTGTTCTGGCTTCCGGTCGGTGAGCGCTTCGACGTGGGCAGCTGGCAGGTTCGACTGCAGCTGCAGCTCGCCTTCTAGCGTCGGGCCGGAGCGAGCGGCGCGTGCTTGCGGCACCTCGTGGGCTTCGTCGCTGGCCCACGCGTGACGAAGACGCCCGAGTACTCGTCCTGGTGCGCCTCGAGGTACGGCAGCAGTGGCGTGATCACCGTCTTCCCAGCGTGGTGATCACCCACGACGTACTGCCCCTCGCCCAGGTAGAGCCCCACGTGCCAGACCCAGACCGCGACACCTTCGAGCGCTCCAATGGCAGGCTCGGCAGGGTTCTGCGTCGGCCCGACCAACAACAACACGTCGCCGGCCTCGAGCGACTGCAGCGTCAGCGCCTTCGTCGAGACGGGCGCGAGGCCCTCGACCGGCGTGCCCCACAGGCGCTGGGCGACGATCTCGGTCGGCTTCACGGGGTACGACCTCCACCCGCACCCTGACGCGCGCTCGGCGGCAGCCAGCACCACCCCGTAGCAGTCGATGCCCTCCTGCTTCCGCAGCCGGCCACCCCATTGGTAGGGCGTACCCAGCAGCGCGAGCGAGGCCTCGACGCCCGAGCCGACGGAGCCTCCGTCGAGTTGCCCAAGCGTGAGGAGCACGAGCGTCAGCACGTCGCGGAGAACGCCTGCCCTGCCCCGCTGGTTCCTTCGCTCAGCGGCAGACGCCCGGCAACGCGACGAGGAAGCGGGCCCCCGGCGCACCCTGCAGCACGACGAGATCGCGCTGCGCGTCGGTGTTGAGCGTGATGGGGGCCACGTCGGCGATCGGCGCTCCGGCGCTGAAGTTGATGGGAGCGGTGGTGAAGGCGCTCGTCGCCAGAGAGTCACCACGCAGGACCGAGAGCACCGAGCTGCCTCCACCGCCCGCGGCGAGATCGGGCGCCGAGTCGTTGTCGAGATCGAGCAGCACCGTGCGGGCCGGCAGCGTCGTCAGCGTCGCCTGGAACACGAAGCCACCGCTGCCATCGCCGCGGTACAGGCGCCCACCGACCACGAAGTCGATCTTGCTGTCGTTGTTGAGATCGGCCGCCGTGATGTTGGTGCCCGTGGCGCCGCTCAGCGAAACCGCCGTGCCCGCGACGAAGCCGCCGCCGACGTTGATGAACGGCGTCATGGTGACGAACGCGGGGTTCACCGCCAGCACGTCGAGCCGGCCGTCGTTGTTCACGTCGACGACCGCCACCGAGCTCGCGCCCTGCGACCCGATCGGCGCTGCCGCCGCGAACGAGCCGGAACCCAGGTTTCTGAACCAGTGCAGCGTCGTGGCGGTGCTGACGATGACGTCGACGTTCGTGTCGGAGTTGAGATCTCCCGTGGCCACCAGCGTGGCCGAGGTGGGCGTCGTCAACTGCACGGGAGCGCTGAACGTTCCTGCCGCCGAGCCGAAGCGCACCTCGACCGCGGTCGGCACCGTCGGCACGATGCCCACCGTCGAGCACGTCATCACGACGTCTTCGGAGTGCGAGCAGTTGTGCGCGGTGATGTACGAGCACCCCAGCAGGCTCGACTCGGTGCCGACGCAGCTCACGTCGTCCATCAGGATCGGCAAGGTGCCAGGCCGCGTGCCGGCCGGGCTGACCATGAACGCGCCGACCTCGGAGTAGCCGAGCGCGCGGCACGTCACGACCGTGTTCGCGACCGGCCAGACGTCGTCGCACACCGTGCCCCACCCTCCTGCGCGGAACACCTCGATGCGGCCGGTGATCGTCGTCGCGGTCGTGGTGGTCTCGACGATGCGCATGTCGGGTGAGCTGGGGTTCACGCCTCCGTCGGGAACACTGGCGTCGGGGCCGAGCGCGATCGTCACGAGATCGCCGAAGGTGTCGCCGTTCAGCTTCGCGATGGCGGCGCGCTCACCCCGCACGGGAATGACCGGGCCAACCGTGAACCCGCCGCTCGCGCTGCCGAAGAAGACCTCGGCGTTCATCACCGTCGCGGTGGCGGGCGTCACGACCGCGTCTCCGAACCCGTCGCCGTTGAGATCTCCGGTCACCACGCGATCACCGTTGGCGACGCTCACGCCCTGCAGCGCGGGGAACGTGCCCGCCTCGTTCGGCACCGTCACGATGGTCGAGCCGCTCTGGCTGGTGAGATCGGGGCGGTTGTCGGCGGTGAGATCGGCGAGCACGAGCGACTGCGGGCTGGTGCTCGTCACGCTGACCCCGACGACCTGCGCCGAGCCGAACGTGCCCATCGTCATCGCAGGGAAGATGCGCAAGTCGGAGGAGCCCACCCCGACGTCGATGCGCGAGTCCTGGTTCACGTCGGCGAGCGAGATCACCTTCACCGCCGCAGGAGCGGCGAGCGCGGCGCTGGTGCCGAACGCGACCGCGGCCGTCATCGGGTAGACGCGCGCCGAGAACGAGCCGCCGCCGACCGTGCTCGCCACCACGACGTCGGCCACGCCGTCTGCCGTCACGTCGCCCACCTCGACGGGAAATGGAGTGCCCTGGGTGGTGACGAACGTCTCTCCGGCCGGCAACTGCGCGAGCGCGGCGCTGACCGTGTTGAACGGGCTCGCCTGCACGCCTGTACCGGGGAACAGGTAGATCGCGTTCGTGGCGGCCGTCGCCACCACGTCGGTGTTGCTGTCGCCGTTCACGTTCACCGCGCGCAGGTTCGTGATCAGGCTGATGCCGATGTTCGCCGACGCGCCGATCGAGATCGGGTTCGTGGTGCTGCCGACCACGCCGGGGAACAAGATGGCGGCCTGGGCGGCGGTGCTGGTGTTGAAGCCGAAGAGCACGTCGGCCGGCGCAGCGCCGTTGAACTCGCCGATGGTGACGCTCGTGGGCACCAGCGAGGTCGCGAGCGGGTTTGCCGTCACCGCATAGTTCGTGAACGAGCCCGACCCGTTGTTACGCAGCACGGCCGCGAACGTCGAGCTGCCGATGGCGACGAGCTCGGGCCGCCCGTCTTGCGTGAGATCGCCGGCGACCAGGAAGGTGGGCGTCACGCTGGCGCTCACCGTCGTCGACGCCGTCGGCGAGAACCCACCCGAGGCCTGCCCGAACCGAACCGAGATGACCGAGCTCTCGGCCGTCACCAGATCGGGCCGGGAGTCACCGTTCACGTCGACGACGAGCATCGGGAAGCTCGAAGACGTCGAGGCGCTGATCACCGGCAGCATCGTGCGGAAGGCGACGCCGCTCGCGCAGAACGCGCGGCACTCGCCCTGGCTGCACCGATCGGCGCCAGCGCACGCCGTGTTGCAGGCGCCACAGTGCGAGGTGCTCGTCTGGGTGTTGACGCAGGTGCCACCGCACGAGGTGATGCAGCCCGTCGAGCAGATGCCATTGGTGCCGCAGATGCCGCGCTCGTTGGGCGTCGCGCTGCTGCACACCGCGCAGGTCGGGCCGCAGCCCAGCACGTAGTCGGCCGGCACGCACTGCATGCCGCCGACGGGGCAGCGGTTGTTGCCGGCCGCGCAGTCCCACCCGCAGGCGTAGGGCGACGTCGGCGAGGGCCGCGTGCAGGTGCGCGTGGAGTTCGCGGGGCCATCGGCGCAGGGCGTACAGGCCGTGCCGCAGCCGTCGACCGAGTTGTCGGCGACGCACTGCATGCCACAGCGGTGAAAGCCCGAGTTGCAGGTGAAGTCGCACACGCCCGTCACGCAGGCCGCCGTCGCGTTCGCAGGCGGCGTGCACGTCAGACACGAGGGGCCGCACGACGAGATCGAGTCGGCCACGCACATGCTGTTGCAGAAGTTCGGAGTCGCCGTCGACGCGCACCGCAGGCCGCAGTTCACCCCGTCACACGTCGTCGTGGTGCCGCTGCCCATCGGGCCATCGGGGCAGACCGAGCAGCGATTGCCGCAGGTGGCGACCGAGAAGTTCGAGACGCACTGGCCGTTGCACTCGTGGAAGCCCGTGTTGCACTGAATGCCGCAGGTGGTGCCGTTGCAGCTCGCGGTTCCGTTCACCGGCACCGGGCACGGCGTGCACGAGGTGCCACACGACGACAACGCGGTGTCAGACACGCAGGCCGAGTTGCAGAGGTGGAAGCCCGTCGCACAGGTGTACTGGCACTGGCCGTTCACGCACTGCGGGTTGGTGGCGCCGGCGGGCGGCGTACACGTCTGGCACGAAGCTCCGCACGACGTCGCCGACTCCTGGACGCACGAGTTGCCACAGCGCGCGAACCCCGGGTTGCACTGGAACTGGCACGCCGGCGGCTGCCCTGCACCCGACGAGAGACACTGCGCGACTGCGTTGGCCGGCACGGCGCAGGGCTGACAGCGGGCGCCGCAGGTGGCGACATCGAAGTCAGAGACGCAGTCGTTGCCGCACTGGTGGAAGCCCGTCGAGCACTGCAGCCCGCAGACGTTGCCGTCACACGTCGCCATCGAGTTGGGCGCCACCGGGCACGCGGTGCAGCTGGTGCCGCAGGTCTCGGTCGCGAAGTTCGAGACGCACTGGCTGCCGCACCGGTGGTAGCCCGCGTTGCAGGTGAAGTCGCAGGTGCCCGCCGCGCTGCACGTCGGGGTCGCGTTCGCCACGCCAGCGCAGTTGAGGCACCTCGAGCCGCACGCCGTCACCGTCGTCGGCGGCACGCAGCTGCCTCCGCACAGGTTCGTGTTCGCCGGACAGACGCACTGGCTCCGCGTCTGATCGCAGATCTGGCCGCCCGAGCAGTTGGTGTTCGTCTGGCAGCCGAAGGCGCACGTGCTGCTCGCGTTGCAGTAGTAGTTGGGCGGGCACGAGCCGGGCGTCTGCGTGCACATCGTCGGCAGCCGCGTGCACTGGCTGTTGTCGCAGTACTGGCCCGCCGCGCAGCCCCGGCCACACATGCCGCAGTTGCCGAAGTCGGAGCGGGTGTTGACGCACGAGCCGCTGCAGAGGGTGAGGCCTGCCGAGCAGCTGATCATCTCTCCGCCGCCGCCCGTGCCTCCGCCCATGCCGCCGTCGCCGACCTGCCCGCCCCCGACCGCGCTGCCGCCCCCCGCGCTGCCGCCGCCCATCATCGTCGTGGTGCACTGCCCGCTCTGGCACGTCTGCCCGGTGCTGCAGGTTCGGCACTCGTTGCCGTTGGAGCCGCAGGCCGCGATGCCGCTGCCCGACTGGCACTCACCGTTCGCGTCACAACAACCGGAGCTGCAGGTCGCCGCCGAGCAGCGGCGAACGGGCGGCGTACACGACAGCATCGCCACCGGAAGCACGGCGGCGAGCACGACGAGGCGAAAGAGGTTCACGAGGTGTTTCCCCACGACAAGAAACGGCGGCCAGAGGCGTGCGTGCCATCAAGGGCACACCGCCGCAAGACCCATGGGGAAGAACCTGTACCCGCGTCAGCGACAGACGCCGGGCGTCGCGATGATCGACCGGCTGCCCGAGGGCCCCTGCAGCACGATGAGATCGCGCTGCGCGTCGGCGTTCATCTTCGCCGCGACGACGTCTTCGACGACCGCGCCCGACGAGTAGCCGTTGGGCGTGCTGGCAAAGCCGAACGTCGTCGTCGACGTCCCAGGCAGCACCGACAACACCGAGCTCGCGCTGCCCGCTCCAACGAGATCGAGCGAGCCATCGTTGTCGAGATCGAGCAGCACCTGCCGCGGCGGCTGAATCGGCATGCTCGAGCTGTAGAGCGTGAACGCACCCGAGCCGTTGCCCTGGTACACGTAGCGGCCGAAGAGCAGGTCGGGCTTGCCGTCGTAGGTGACATCGGCCGCCAGCACGCTGAAGTTCGTCGCCGTCGCCGGGTAGATCGCCGTGCCTGCCAGGAAGCCGGCGGTGCCAGGCAGACCCACGTTCATCAGCGGCGTGAGCTGGTTGAAGGCGGTCGTAGCGACCACGAGATCACGGCGGCCGTCGAGGTTGAAGTCGGCGACCGCGAGGCTCGAGACGCCGCCCGTGTAGACGGTGAGCGGCGGCGCGAAGGTGGCTGCCCCGAGGTTCTTGTACACGTCGACGCCCAGGCTCGAGCCCACGACGATGTCCTGGTTGGCGTCGTTCGAGACCTCGGCGATGAGAATGAAGGTCGGCACCGCGCGCGCCGGAAGGTTGAGCGGCGGGCTGAGGGTCGAGTTGGTGGCGCCCACCCGCACCTCGATCACGTTGCCCATGCCGCCGTCGAACGTGCCCAGCGCTGCCGTGACGAGATCCTGGGGCGCGTCTCCGTTGAGGTTGCCGATGGCGAAGCGATCTCCACGCGTGGGGAAGGTGGTCCCCGTCGTGAAGGTGCCGTTCGAGGCGCCGTACAGCACGGTGCTCGAGGTGTCGGTGTTCAAGGTCGTCGAGGTCTGACACTCGATGCCGAGCTGGTTGGCGGTGGTGCAAGCCGTGTCAGGGGGCACGAACGAGCACACGCTGAGGCCGGTCTGGGTCGTCGTGCTGCACGACGGGCTCTTCATCACCGGCGGCAGGGCCGACGGCGTGGCGTAGAAGTAGTTCCACCACGAGCTCAGGCCGACCGACGTGCACGCCACGCTCATGGTGGTCGACGACGGGAACGAAGGCGCGCACACCGGGCCCCAGACGCCGTTGACCAGCACTTCGAGCCGGCCACGAACGGTGCCGGCCGTGAGCGAGACAGGGTCGATGAGGCGCGCGTCGGGGCCCGTGTACTGGAGCATGCCCGGCCCGGTCGCCACGACGTCGCTGATGCCATCTCCGTTCAAATCGCCCGCGGCGATTCGGTTGGCGTTGCCCACGCCCGTGCCCGTGATTCCCGTGAAGCCGCCGCTGCCGTTGTTGACGGCGGTGACGATCGTGGTGCCCGAGGGCGCGAAGATCTCGGGCCTCGAGTCACCCGTCACGTCGGCCACCGCGAGCGAGTTGAAGAACGTGGCAGCGAAGGGAATGCCGAGCACCTGGGCGGCCGAGAACGTGCCGCCGACCTGGCCGAGGAACACGCGCACGTCGGAGGAGGCGACCACGACGTCGCGCCGGCCGTCTCCGTTGACGTCCGAGGCGATGATCATGCGCGCCGGCGCAGGCAACGAGAGCAGCGTCGAGGTGCCGAAGGCGGGCGTCGACGTGAGGGGGTAGACGCGCACGCCCGAGGTCGCGCCCGAGACGACTGGCACGATCACGTCGGCGATGGAGTCTCCCGTGACGTCGGCGACCTCCATCATGAAGGCCGTGCCGGCAGCCGAAGAGGTGAAGGTCTCTCCGGCAGGCAGTTGCTGCAGCACCGCGCCCGCCGAGTTCACCGGCGCCGTCGCCGTGCCGGTGCCGAGGTACAGGTACATCGCGTTCGTCGCCGCGGTCGCCAGCACGTCGCTGTTGGCGTCGGCGTTGGCCGACAGTGCGCGCACGTTCGACACGGTGCCGATGCCCAGCCCCACGCCGCCAGTGGCAGTGGTGGTGATCGGGTTGCCCGACGCCGCGCCGTTGCCGACGAACAGGGGTGCCGTCACCGCCGTGGTGTTGAAGCTGACGAAGAGATCGGCCGGCGCGGCTCCGCTGAACTCGCCGATGGTCGCGCTGGTGGGCGTGTACGAGAGCGACGTCAGGTACGCGGTGAAGGTGCCCGTGCCCGAGTTGCGCAGCACCGAGAGGTAGTACGAGTTGGTGAGCGCGACGATCTCGGGGCGGCCGTCGCCAGTCAGATCGCCCGCGACCAGCTGCGCCACCGTGTAGCTCACAGAGTACGATGTCGGCGCGCCGAAGGTGCCCGAGGGGCCGGTGCCGCTCGAGTTCGCCAGGCCGAGCCGCACGTAAACGGAGGTGCCTTCACCGGTGACGAGGTCGTTGCGGCCGTCGCCGTTCACGTCGATCACCAGGAAGGGGAACGTCGACGTCGAGGTCGTCACCGAGGGCACCATCGACGAGAGCCCCACGCCGCTGGCGCAGAAGGTACGGCACTCGCCCTGCGTGCAGCGATCGGCGACCGCGCAGGTGTTGTTGCAGGTGCCGCAGTGGGTGGTGTTCGTCTGGGCGTTCACGCAGCCGCCGCCACACGAGGTGATGCAGCCGGTGCTGCAGATGCCGTTGGTGCCGCAGATGCCGCGCTCGTTCGCGACGGTCGAGGAGCAGACCGCACAGGTCGGGCCACACGCCAGCGTGTAGTCCGAGGGCACGCACTGCGAGCCGCCCGCAGGGCAGCGGTTGGTACCGGCGCCGCAGTCCCACCCGCAGGCGTAGGGGGCCGTCGCGGTGGCGCGGGTGCAGGTGGTGGTGGTGTTGGGCGGGCCGGCCGGGCACGCGGAGCACGAGGTACCGCAGCTGTCGACCGAGCTGTCAGCCACACACTGCGTGCCGCAGCGGTGGTACCCAGACTGGCACGTGAAGTCGCAGACTCCGCTGAAGCAGGTCGCCGTGCCGTTCGCCGGCGGCGTGCAGGTCTGACAGCTGGGCCCACACGAGGTGATGGAGTCGGCGACACAGACGTTGCCGCAGTAGTTCGGCGTCGAGACCGAGGCGCATCGCAGGCCGCAGTTGAGGCCGTCGCAGGTGACCGTGGTGCCACTGCCGACCGGGCCGTCAGGGCAAGGCGCACACCGACTGCCGCAGGTGCTGGTGGAGAAGTTCGAGACGCACTGGCCGTTGCACTCGTGGTACCCGACGTTGCACTGAATGCCGCACGCCGTACCGTTGCACGTCGCGGTGCCGTTCACCGGAGCCGGGCATGGCGTGCAGAGGGTGCCGCACGTCGCCACCGCGGTGTTCGTCACGCATTGGGTGCCGCACTGGTGGAAGTTCGCCGCGCACGTGTACTGGCACGCGCCGTTCACGCACTGGGGGTTCGTCGCGCCCACCGGCGGCGTGCACGTCTGGCACGAGGCACCGCACGCGGTGATCGACTCCGCGACACAGGCGTTGCCGCAGCGCACGAAGCCCGGGTTGCACTGGAAGGTACAGGCGGGCGGCTGACCGGCCCCGGCCGACATGCACTGGGCGACGGCGTTCGCAGGCGCCTGACACGGCGTGCAGCTGTTGCCGCAGGTCGCGACGTCGAAGTTCGAGACGCAGTCGGCCCCGCACTGGTGAAAGCCCTGCGAGCACAGCGAGCCGCAGTCGTTGCCGTCACAGATCGCCGTGGCGTTCGGCAGCGCCGGGCACGCCGTGCAGCGCGTGCCACACGTCATCGCGTCGAAGTTCGAGACGCACGAGTTGCCACAGCGGTGGTAGCCCGCCATGCAGGTGAAGTCGCAGGTGCCGTTGGTGCACGACGGAATCGAGTTCGGGCCACCGCTGCACGAGAGGCACTGGGAGCCACAAGCCGTCGGCGTGTTCGCAGGAACACACGAGCCGCCGCACAGGTTCGAGCCCGTCGGGCAGGCGCACGTGTTTCGCTGGGTGTCACAGATCTGCCCGTTGCTGCAGTGCGCGTTCGTCTGGCAGCCGAAGACGCACTTGCTGGTGATCGCGTCGCAGAAGAAGTTGGTGGGGCACGCGTTGGGGCCAGGCGTGCACGACGTCGGCACGTTCAGACAGGTGCTGCCGGAGCAATACTGGCCCACGCCACACGAGCGGCCGCAGGCGCCGCAGTTGCCGTAGTCGGTCGCGGTGTTGATGCACGAGGTGCCGCACAGCGTGAGGCCGTTGGCGCAGGTCAGCGCCTGACCGCCCGCCGCGCCGCCTCCCATCGAGCCAGCCTGGCCGCCGCCCACCGCCGAGCCACCGCCCGCGGTGCCCGCGCCGCCACCGCCCATGTTGTTGGGCATCGTGCACTGGCCGCTGTTGCAGGTCTGCGTCGTCGAACAGGTGCGGCACTCGTTGCCCTGCGCACCACAGGCCGTGACCGAGTTGCCGCTCTGGCACTGCCCGTTCGCGTCACAGCAGCCCGTCGAGCACGTGGCCGAGCTGCAGGGCCGCACCGGCGGCGTACAGGCGACGACCGACAGCCCGACGGCGAAGAGGAACAGTTTGAGTGAGTTCACGGATGAGGCTCCCAGAAGTCGGACGTCGTACGACAAACACCTGAAATGGCGCAGAACCGCAAGAGCGGCGCCCTTAGACGACACCCTGCCCCGTTGATTCAAGGGGTTGCCGAATTTCGAGGCTATTCAGCGCGCATGGCGTCGACGGGATCGAGCCGGGCGGCGCGGGCCGCGGGGTAGATGCCGAAGACCAGCCCGACCCCCGAGCTCATCGCGAGTGAGAGCGCCGCCGCCCAGATCGGCACCGCGGTGTGAAGCCCGAGCGCCCACCGACCCAGCGCCGCCAGCCCCAGGCCCGAGCCCAGCCCAATGAGGCCGCCGACGAGCGAGAGCGTCACGGCTTCGGTCGCGAACTGCCAGAGAATGCGGGAGCGCCGCGCACCGAGCGCTTTGCGCACACCGATCTCCCGCGTTCGCTCCGAGACCGACACCAGCATGATGTTGAGAATGCCGATGCCGCCGACGAGCAGCGACAGCAGACACACCCCGAACGTCGCGGCGGTGATCACCTTCGAGAGATCGTTGAGTGTCTTCGCCATCGACTCGTTCGTCGACACCTCGAAGTTGTCGTCTTCGTCGGGCGCGAGCTTGCGGCGCTGCCGCATGAGGCGAGAGACCTCCTCCATCGCCGGCTCGAAGATCTCCTGGCTCTTCGCCTCGACGCTGATCGAGACCGTTCGCCGCTTGCCGTAGAGCGAGAGGAACGTCGTCATCGGCACCATGACCTGGTTGTCGAGGTTGAACAGACCGAGCACCTTGCCGCGCCGCTCGAGCACACCGACGACGGTGTAGGGCCGGCCCTTGAGGCGCACCTCCTGGCCGAGCGGGTCGAGGCTGGGGAAGAGCTTGTCGGCGACGTCGGGCCCCAGCACCGCGACCTGACGGCCGTCGAGATCTTCCTGCTCGTTGAAATAGCGGCCGGTGGCGACGACGACGCCCGAGGTGTCGGGGTACTCGACGGTGGTGCCGAGGATGAAGACGTTCGCCTGCGTCTCGGTCATCGCGGTGCGCACGCGCTGGGCCGGCTGCCATGACGACGCGCTGGTGCGCTTCACCGACGGGCACTGCTCGGCGATCGCGCGTTTGTCGTCGAGCGTGAGCACCGGCCGCGCGGCGATCTTGTTCCAGTTGATGCGATCGCCCCCGCCGATGCGGAAGCCCTGCGGCCACTTGTCGACGCGAAAGACGTTGGCGCCGAGCTGCGAGAGATCCTTGTTCACCTTGAGCCGCAGGCCCTCGAGCAGCGCCATCATCGTCATGACGGTGGCGACGCCGATGATGATGCCGAGCAACGTGAGCGCCGTACGCAGCGGGTGCGCGAGGAACGTTCCGGCCGCCAGACGCAGGTTGTCGACGAAGGCGCGGAACACGATCACTCCTGCCTGAGCGCCTCGACGGGGTCGAGGTTGGCGGCGCGGGCTGCGGGCCAGATTCCGAAGAGCAGCCCCACGAGCGCCGCGAAGACCACCCCAAAGACGACGGTGAGCGGCTTCACGGTCGCTGCCAGCGGCGTGATGAGGCTGACGATCTTGGCGCCGCCGAGCCCGACGAGGGTGCCGAGCGCGCCGCCGACGGCCGAGACCACCATCGCCTCGAGCATGAACTGAATGATGATGGTGCGTTTGCGGGCTCCGAGCGCCCGCCGAACGCCGATCTCCCGCGTCCGCTCACGAACGGAGACGAGCATGATGTTCATGATGCCGATGCCGCCGACGAGCAGTGTGATGAAGCCGATGCCGAGGGCCACCGCATAGAGCGCACCGGTGAGCTGCTGGTACGTGCTCGCGAGCTGCTCGGGCCGGTTGATCGCGAAGTCGTCGGGCTTGTCGGGGGGCGTGTTGCGCACGCGCCGCAGCACGCCCACCAGCTCGTCCTCCACCGCGTCGAGCTGATCGGGGTTCTTCACCGAGACGCCGATGGTGTAGCTGCGCCGGCCCGCGAAGAAGCTGGTGAAGGTGTTGAAGGGAATGACGGCGCGGAGATCTTGCGAGCTGTCGAGCAGCTTGCCCTTGCGCCCGAGCGTGCCCACGACGGTGAACGGTTTCTTGCCGATGCGCATCGTCTGACCGATCGGGCTCACGCCGGGGAACAAGGTGTCGGTGACGTCGGCGCCCAGCACCACCACCAGCCGGCGGTTGTCGTCGTCGGTCTGGTTGAAGAAGCGGCCCTGGCTCACCTCGAAGCCGTTCACCTTCGGCCACTCCTCCGAGGCGCCCGAGATGACGACCTGCGACAGCTCGTTGCCGAGGAACTGCACGTCGGCGTTGTCGTCGACCATCGGAATGACGGAGTCACACAGCGAGCACTGCGCACGCACCGCCTCGACCTGCGCGAGGGTGATGTTCTTGCGGTTGCGAAACTCCCACCAGTTGCCGAGCTGAACCCAGGGCTGCCGAGAGACGAAGACCGAGCTCGAGCCGAGCGTCGCGAGCTGCTTCTCGAACGACGAGTCGAGGCCCTGGGTGATGCCGAGAATCGCGAGCAGCGTGGCCACGCCGATGCCGACGCCCAGCACCGTGAGCACCGTTCGCAGCCGATGCGCGAAGAGCGAGCGCACGGCGATCGACGCCCCCTCGACGAGATCGATGCGAAGGCTCACGTGTGCACCTCGGCGTAGGCGACCTGCGCTCCTGGCCCGTCACCGACGACCTTGCCGTCCGACAGGCGCACCGCCCGTGGACAGCGCGCGGCCAGCTTCGGCTCGTGGGTGACCAGCACGATGGTGTGGCCCTGCTGGTGCAGCTCCTCGAAGAGCCGAACGATCTCTTCTCCCGTCGCGCTGTCGAGGTTGCCGGTGGGCTCGTCGGCGAGCAGCAACGACGGTTCGGCCGCGAGCGCGCGGGCGATGGCCACACGTTGCCGCTGGCCGCCCGAGAGCTCGGTCGGCTTGTGCAGCATGCGGTGCTCGAGCTTCACCTTCTTCAGCGCCTCGATCGCGCGCTCCCGTCGGGCCTTCGCGCGCTCGCCGCGGTAGACCAACGGCAGCTCGACGTTCGCCAGCGCCGTCTCACGCGGCAGCAGCTGGAAGTTCTGGAAGATGAAGCCGATCTCGCGGTTGCGAATGTCGGCCAGCGCGTCGTCCGACATGCGCGACACGTCTTTCCCGTTGAGGCGGTACGAGCCCGCGGTCGGCGTGTCGAGACAGCCGATCACGTTCATCAGCGTCGACTTGCCCGAGCCCGACTGCCCGATGATCGCCACCCACTCGCCCTTCGCGATGTGCACGGTGACACCCGCGAGCGCGCGCACCGTCTCTCCGCCCACGACGTACTCGCGGGCGATGTCATCGAGCTCGATGAGCGTCTGTGCCGGAGCCGGTGTCATCAGCCGCGCTTGCCCTTGAACTTGCCGCCCTGCCCCGGCTTCACCTCTTCGACCGCGTCGCCGTCTTTGAGCTCCTTCGCCAGCGTGCGGTACGGCCCTTCGACGATGCGCTCGCCCTCTTCGAGGCCTTCGAGGATCTCGATGTCGGTGTCCGACGCGATGCCGGTACGAACGCGGCGCAGGGTGACCTTCTGATCCTTGCCCACCACGAAGACGACCTTGGCGAACCGCTCGCCCGTGCGGCCCTTCGCTTCGATCGGCTTGCCTTCGACCGGCACCGTCGCGTCCTTGAGCGACGACTCGGGGCGCACCGTGACGGCCTGCACCGGAACGACGATCGCCGACTCGCGCTGCTCGGCGGTGATGCGCACCTCGGCGCTCATGCCGGGCATCACGCCGGGCGGCCGCGAGGTGAGCGCGACGGTGACGGGGAAGCTGGTCGTCTCCTGCTCCGAGCCCGCGTTGCGAATGAGCGCCTTCTGCGCGATCTCGACGACGCTGCCGTCGAAGGTCTGCCCCTCGAGCGCGTCGACCTTCACGTCGGCCTTCTGCTCCATCGCGAGATGAACGACCTCGTGCTCTCCGACCTCGATCTTCACCTCCATCGAGGCCAGCGCCGCGAGCGACATCACGACGTCTTCGTTGAAGTCGCTGCCACGCACCCGCTCGCCAATCTCGCGGTTGCGCTCGATGACGGTGCCGTCGATGGGTGAGACGAGCGTCGTCTTGGCGAGGTTGTTCTGCGCCTCGTCGAGCACCGCCTGCTGCTGGTTGACGCGATCGTTCAGCGCCGCGACTCGCGCCTTCGCGGCGGCGAGCGCCGACTGGGCCGACTCCACCTCGGCCTGAGACGACAGGCCCCTGCTCGCGAGCCCCTGCACCCGCTCGAGTTCACGCTGCGTGCGCTCGACCTCGACCTGTGCGGTGGCCACGTCGGACTTCGCGGCGTTCTGGCCCGCCTGCGCCTGGCGAACGTTGGCCTCGAAGCGGCGGCGATCGATGCGCCCGAGCACCTGGCCCCTGGTCACGTGATCGCCTTCTTTGACCGTGAGCTCGATCAGATCGCCCGAGATGCTCGAGCTGATCTTCACGGTGGTCGCGGGCTGCACCTTGCCGGCGCCGGTGACGGTCCGGGTGATGGGCGCGCGTTTCGCCGTGCCGAGCTGCACCTCGGTCGCGGGCGGCGGGCGCTCCTTGAGGCCGGCGACGGTGATCGCCGCGAGGCCTCCGAGAATCGCGAGCGCGATGAGGGCTTTCCACCAGGTCATGGCTTCTCCTGAACGGCGATGGGGCCACCAGCGAGGCGCTCGAGCGCAGCGGTGGCGATCTCGAGATCGACGCGGGTCTGCAGTTGCGTGAGCTGGGCCTGGAGCGCGCGGTTCTGCGCGTCTCGCACCGAGAGGCTGGTCGTGGCCCCCGCGGTGTAGCGCTGCTCCTCGGCCGCGAAGCTCTCTTCGGCCAGCTGCCGGTTCTTCGCCGCGAGCACGGCGATCTCGCCCTGCGCCGAGAGGGCGCTGGTGGCGCGAACGATCTCGGACTCGAGCTCGACGGTGGCCTGGCGCTGCTGCTTCTCGAGCTCGGTCAGTTGCGTCTGCGCGCGGGCCACCTGCGAGTCCGTCGCGAAGCCGCTGAAGAGGTCCCACGAGAGGTTGGCGCCCAGCGAAACCGCGTGCTGCTTCGTCGGGTCGATGAAGAGCTCGGCCGAAGGCGCCGTGCGGTTGTAGTTGGCGTTCGCGGTGAGCCTCGGCAGGTAGTCGGCGCGCGCGATCTCGACGGCCAGCTTCGCCCCACGCCCCTGCGCGTCGAGCACGTGAAAGAGCGGCCGACGCTCCCGGGCGAGCGAGAGCAGCTTCGGAGCCTCTGCAACGACGGGCGCCAGCACGCTCTGGAACCCCGCGGGCGTCACGGCCTCGACGTCGCGCGGCGGCTGCCCCAACCACTGCAGCAACGAGGCCTGCGCCGTGACGATCGCCTGCCGCTGCCGAATCACCGCGATGCGATCGTTCCCCAGGTTCACCTCGGCATCGAGCACGTCGCGGCGCTGGGCGCGGCCCGCGTCGAACAGGCCCCTGGCGCGCTCGAGCAGATCGGCGCTGCGTTTGACCGAGCCCTCCAACACCGTGAGCGTCACCTGCGCGCGCAGCAGCTCGTAGAACCGTCGCACCGCCTCGAGCTCACTGGCGGCCTGTTGCTCGACGAGCTGCCCCCTGGCCGCTTCTTCGAGCGCGCCCGTGCGTGCGAGCTGATTCCACCAACGCCCGCCGTCGTAGAGCAGCTGCTGCACGCTCAGGCCGAGCTGGAAGTTCCCCTGCGCGAACGAGGGAATGTCGACGGGCTTCTGCACGAAGCTCAGCGAACCGTCGGCCTGAATCTGCGGCGCGGTCGTGAAGCGGCGCTGCGGGCCGGCCAGCGTCTCGCTGAACCCGAGCGTGAGATCGACCTGCGGGAACAGAACCGAGCGCGCGTCAGTGCGATCGAGGCCTGCGCGCGTGACCGCCAGCTCGGCGCGAATGGCATCGAGGTTCTGCCGTGACGCCTGCCGAACCTCGTCGAGCGTGATCGGCGTGGCCGTGAGCAACAGCGCGATGATCATCGGGGGCCTCCGCCGCTGCCGTCGCCGAGCCCGGGCAGCCCGATGGTCACGGCGGCGATGGCGAGAAAGTAGAGCAGCGCGCCGAAGGGCGTCGCGAGCCAGCGCGAGCGCTTCGTCGCGGCGGCGAACCCGAGCCCGAGCAGCAGCGCGCTCCAGACGTGGAAGAAGTCGACGAGCCCGAGCAGCGATTTCGCCGCCGTGGCCTTCCAGCCGGGGCGCTCGACCGGCGCCGGCTCGTCGATCACCGCGCTCAGCGATGATGGCACCAGGCTGGTCGCCAGCTTCGGTGTCAGGCTCTGCTGCCGCAGCGCCGACGCGAGCGTGATGCCCTGCGCCACCGCCATGGGCAGCAACGCCAGGCACACCACGGTGAACAATTCGGCGAACGTTCCGCGCCCACCGAAGAGCCAGCTGCACACCCAGAGGCCCGCCGCACTGAGGAGCGCGAGGAGCGGCAACAGCAACACGCCCTTCGCCACGCCGCCGACGATGGCCAGACGCTGCGCCTGCTCGACCTGCTCCGAGATCTCGCGCTCGCTCACCTTCGAGAGTTCTCCCGCGGCTTCGAGCCGGGGGATCACGATGCGCGAGGTGTCGAGCCGCGTCGCGATCGCGGCTGACGCACCCGCAGACAGGCTCATCGCGAGCAGGAGTGGAACGACCCAGCTACGGGCTTCGACCGCCCGAGGCACCGCTCCGACAGGATCGACGATGACGGCGAGGGGCCGCAGCGCACGCATGCCTGGCGCCTTACCCTTCCCCTCGCCCATCGAGTTCGACATTCGCAGGTTCCCTCACGTGAACGCACACGTGTTGCTCCGTAACGCCCGGCGGTACAGCCCATTTCCGAAGAACCGAAAGCCCCGCGTTGGTTCACTGCCGCCGCAGCCGCTCGACCTCGGCCACCACCGACTGCTGGCCCTCCGCCGAGAGGAAGTTGCGCGGCGACAGCTCGATGCGAAAGACGCGCCGCTTCGCTTCGTCGACGCCCTCGATGGTGACGCCGCCGCCATCGACCCTCACGGACGAGACGCACGCCCAGCCGAACACGTCGTCTCCCACCGAGAGCCCACGCGGCTCGAAAGCCACGGCCACACCCGACTGCATCGTCGCTCCACCGCCGTTCGCGAGCTGAGCGCGGCCCATGAGACTCATCGGCACGATGATGGCGGTCGCGAGCCACACCACGCCGAGCAGCGCGATTCCACAGAGGCCGACCGCGAGCGGTTGCTCCACGCGGCTGGCGACGAAGGCGAGGCCGATCGCGAGCGTCACCGAGAGGCCAAGACGGATCTGCCCCTTGATGCGCCGACTGCGCACGACGAAGGCGTCGAAGCGTGCGAGCACCGAGCCGGCATCGGCTGCGGAGCCCTCTGCGAAGGTCAACGTCTGCACTCGTGCCGAGAACGGGCCGCTCACCCGGCCACCATGCCTCGCGCGCGGCGCTATTTCACCGAATAGAGCGGGTAGATCGGAGACTCAGGTCGAACGACCAACTGCTGCCGAACGGGATCGACCAGCAGGTCCAGTGGCTCGCACGGAATGGCGTCGAACGGCTGTCGAAGGAGTCAGGCCGACCTCGGCGTTGTCGGCGTCGGTGGTGTTCTCGAGATCGAGCATGACGTGAACACCCATGCCGTCAGGATGCCCGCTCAGGCCTGCGGCGGCGCCACCTTCCACCGACGGTGCAACCACAACCACTGATCGGGGTACTTGCGAATCAAGCCCTCGACGATCGCAGTGAGCGCCGCGGTGTGTGTCGTCAGATCACGATCACGATCGCCCGAGTCGACGAAGGGCACCGGGCCCTCGACGAACATGCGCAGCCGCTCACCCTCGCGCACCGCGGCGACGACGTAGACTGGAGCCTTCGACACCCGGGCGGCCATCGACACCGCCGGCGTCGTGCTCGCGAGCCGCCCGAAGAACGGCACGAAGACCCCGTCTTTCGCGGGCAGGACCTGATCGATCAGCTGCACCACCGCGCGACCGCGCTCGAGCGCCGCCAGCATCTTTCGGAGCGCTCCGCGTTGCAGAATCAGCTCCACGCCCGCCGCTTTGCGGTTGTTCACCACCCACTCGTTGAACGCGCCAGCGAGCGGCCGCACGACGGCGCTGAAGACGTAGCGGCGGCGCGCCATCACCTCGGCGAAGAGCTCCCAGCTGCCGAGGTGAGCCGAGGCGACCAGCACGGGCTGGCGGGCGTCGAGCAGCGCGTCGAGCCCCTTCCAATCCGCCACCTCGACGGCGCGGTTGAGTTCGTCGTCGGGTAGCAGATCAGACGTCACTGCTTCGATCGCCGCGAGCGCGAGGCTTCGATACACGCCACGCGCGATCTCCAGCCGATCGGCGTCGGTCTTCTCGGGGAACGCGTGCTTCAGGTTGTCGAGCGCAACCGAACGGCGAATGCCGAGGGCGAAGGCCAGCTGCGCCACGAAGAAGGCCAGCGAACGCCGCGTCGACGGCGACAGCCAGCGCAGCCAGCGCATGAAGGCCCCGACGACGACGCGTCCGAGCGGGCCACCGGGAGTGATGTCTGGTTTGCGGGTGACGACTGCGGTCACTCGGCCTGTCCGGGAATCGCGGCGGCCGTACACGCGCCCATGCCCCGCTTCACGGCGTCGACATTGCCGTTGAGCTTCGCTGCGTTCCGATAGGCGCTCATCGCCGCGTCGCAATCACCGCGCTGTCGCGCCTTGTCGCCGGCCGTGATCGCGTCCTGCACGATCTTGATGTTCGCGAGCAGCTTCTCGGCATCGGCGCGCGCAGGCGTGTCGGTGGCGACGTTGTCGAGGTCGATCTTTGCGGTGTTCAGATCGCCTTTCTCCCAGTTCGTCTGCGCCGACTTGAGCTTCTCGTAGGCCGCCTGATCGTGAACGACCTTCGCGGCAGCGGCCGCCACGATCGCCGCCGTGTCATCGACCTTCGAAGGCTCGATCGGCTTTGGCACCTCGACCACCTTCGGAGTCTCGGGCACGTTGGGGCGCGGGCCTGGCTCTTTGTTCCCCGCCATCACGGCGAGGCCGCCCGCGATCACCACGAGGAGCCCGACCACGATCGCGATCAGCGGCGCCTTCGACTTCTCGACGGTGGGCGGCAGCGAAACGTCGGGCACCGATGACTTCGAGCCGCTCGGGCTGATCGAGCCGATGCCAGGCTGCTGCGTGAGCGCGCTCTGGCCGCTGTCCTGAATCGTGACGCTGGGGGCGGGCGTCGAGCCCTGCAACATCGTGCTGTCGAGCGCCTCGGCGCCGGCGTTCGTGCCCGGCAACGCCATGCCAGTCGCTTTGCCAGGAGCGGGGGTGGCCGCTGCGACGGCCGCCCGGCCCGCGTTCGTCGCCATGCGCTGCAGCGGCGGCAGCGACATGTGCAGCTGCGTGGGAATCGCCTGAGAGAGCGCGCTCGCGAACGTGATCATGTCGGGGTAGCGCTGATCACGGTTCTTCGCACACGCCTTGTCGAGCACGGCCTGGAGCGCGGGGAGATCGATCTCCGGCGCCACGTCGGCGAGGCGGGGCAAGGGCTCCAGCGCCTGCTTGCGCATGATCTCGGCGATGGTGGCGCCGTCGAACGGCTGCCGGCCCGTCAGCGCCTCGAAGCAGACGATGCCCAACGAGTAGATGTCGGCGCGGCGATCGACCTCGCGGCCTTCGACCTGCTCGGGCGACATGTACCGCGGCGTTCCGGCGATCGCGCCCGCGACGGTCAGCTTCGTGCTCGCGTCCATCAGGCGCGCGATGCCGAAGTCGAGCACCTTGGCGTGCATGCCCCGCAGGCCTTTGCGGATCATGATGTTCTCGGGCTTCAGATCGCGGTGCACGATCTGCTTGTCGTGCGCGTCGGCCAGCACGTCGGCGACCTGCGTCGTCACCTCGATGGCCTCGACGATCGAGAGGTGCCCGCGCTCGGCGATCGTCTTCTTCAGATCGACGCCTTCGCAGTACTCCATCGCGATGAAGAGGTTGCCCTCGTCGTCCTGGCCGAACTCGTGAAAGGTGACCGCGTTCGGGTGAACGACCTTCGCGTACGTCTTGGCCTCGTTGAGGAAGCGGCGTGCGATCTCGACGTCGGTCGAGAACTCACTCTTGAGGAACTTGATGGCGACGCGGTGGCCGATGCCGACCTGCTCGGCGAGGTAGACGGCGCCCATGCCGCCCTGCCCCAGCTTGCGAATGATCTTGAAGCGGCCAGCGATCATCCGATCGACCATGCGATCGGCGCGGTTCAGGCGAATCGTCTCGGAGCGGCCGCACTTCGG
>JAEUJR010000084.1 GCA_016793585.1 Archangium sp. | reverse complement strand
GGGCGCGCTCAAGTCTCCCCTGCTCTGGGACGTCGACCTGCTCTTCTTCGAGGCCTGCGTGCGCGAGAACCCGAAGACGGCGCTGGCGAAGCAGTGCTTCACGCAGCTCTCCGACCGGCTCTACTTCGGCTTCACCGGCTCGTCGGGAACACACCTGCCCGACGACGAGCTCGAGCGCCTCTCGACCCTTCGCGCGCTGGCCGAGTGACGTGAGCGCATCGAAGCTCTCTCCCCGCGCGGCGCACGCGCTGCTGCACGTCACGGTGTTCGTGTGGGGCTTCACGGCCATTCTCGGCCGTCTCATCAGCATCTCGGCGGTGCCGCTCGTCTGGTACCGCCTGCTCATCGTCATTCCCGTGATGGCGCTGGTGCTGCGGTTGAAAGGGCAGTCGTTCTTCACGACGCCGAAGACGCAGCGCGCGTTCTGGGCCATCGGCGTGCTCGTCGCCCTGCACTGGCTCTGCTTCTACGGCTGCATCAAGTACGCGGGCGTGGCGGTGGCGGTGTTGTGCCTGTCGTCGCTCACGTTCTTCACGGCGCTCATCGAGCCGCTCGTCTTCAAGCGCGGCGTGGTGGTGGCCGAGCTGCTCATCGGCGTGGCCGCGGTCGGAGGCGTGTCGTTGTTGGTGAAGTTCGAGACGAACGCGACGCCGATGGGCCTCGCGCTGGGGCTGCTGTCGAGTCTTTTCTCGGCCGGCTTCGGCACGCTCAACGGCGTCTGGGCGCAGGGCGAGCCGGCGGAGCGCGTCACGCTGCACGAGCTGACGAGCGCGCTGCTGGTGACGTCGCTCGCGTTCACGCTGTGGGACTTCGTGCCGCCGTGGTCGTTGAGCGCGAGCGACGGCCTGTGGCTGATGCTGCTGGCCATCGTCTGCACCGTGTTCCCGTGGCTGGCGAGCTTGCGCATTCTCGAGACGCTCTCGCCGTACACCCTGGCGCTCGCCGTCACCCTCGAGCCCGTCTACTCGCTCGTGCTGGCGTACGTGCTGTTCCCCGGAGAGGAGCAGCTCACCTGGCGCTTCTATTCGGGTGCGGCTGCGCTGCTCTCGTTGGTCTTGCTCAACGCGTGGCTGAAGCGGCCGAAGCGGGAGCAGCGAGAGACCGCTCCGGCCTGACCACGCCGTCATGTCGCGCGTGTCACGGTCGCTGCAGCACGTGGGAGCCGTCGTTCCCAACCCGCCGATTCGACTCGCCTGAGCGGTTGGCCGCCGCTTTGCTTTTTGCGCCCGCACACCGCTGGGCCGGGGAGGAACTCAGTTCATGTCACTGTCGAAGTGTCCGTCGTGTGTTGGCGTCGTGCCGAATCAGGCGACCACGTGTCCGCATTGTGAAATGCCGCTCGCTCCGAAGTCTTCGCTGGGCAGGGTCGCGCTCGGCCTGCTCGGCGGGCTCGGCGCCTCGATGACGTTGATGGCCTGCTACGGCGCGCCCGCGTCGAGCTGCTACCAGTCCAAAGCCCTGCCCGATGGCGGCACCACGACCGACTACGTGTGCGACGACAAGCCCGACGCTTCGACGTCGACCGACGCAGGAGCGCACGACGGTGGCGCGACCGACGCGGGCGTGACCGATGCTGGCGCAGGCGACGGCGGCCCCTGAGCGCCATGTCACGTCGGCAAGACCTCTCGGCTGCGTGGCACCCGGCGTACGTCGTCTGGGAGCTCACGCTCGCGTGTGACCAACCCTGCACGCATTGTGGTTCGCGGGCAGGTACGGCGCGCGAGGGCGAGCTCTCGACCGAGAAGGCGCTCTCGGTCGTTCACGAATTGAAAGAGCTCGGCGCGCGAGAGGTCGTGCTCATCGGCGGAGAGGCCTACCTACACCCGGGCTTCCTCGACGTGGTGGCTGCGCTGAAGCGGGCGGGCATTCGCCCCGTGCTCACGACGGGCGGCCGGAGCATCGACCGCTCGCTCGCGTTCAAGATGGCGGGCGCCGGGTTGTTCCAGGCGTCGGTCTCCATCGACGGCCTCGAGCCCACGCACGACCTGATGCGCGCGGCGAAGGGCAGCTTTCAGTCGGCCACCGCGGCGATGGGCTTCATGCGCGAGGCGGGCATTCGCGTGTCGGCGAACACCAACGTGAACCGGCTCAACCTCGGCGACCTCGAGGAGTTGTTCGAGCACCTTCGCGCGCAGGGCATCACTGCGTGGCAGGTGCAGATCACCGCTCCGCTCGGGCGCGCAGCAGACCGGCCCGCGATGTTGCTGCAGCCGTGGGACCTCATCGAGCTGGTGCCGCGCCTGCTCGCGCTGAAGCAAAAGGCCTGGGACGAGTCGCGCATCGCCGTGATGCCTGGGAACAACCTGGGCTACTTCCACCCCGACGAACCGAAGCTGCGTTCACTCTCGGGCGCGCCTGCAGACGACACGTGGGGCGGCTGTCACGCTGGCCGCTTCGTGATGGGCATCGAAGCGAACGGTGGCGTGAAGGGCTGCCCGTCGCTGCAGCCGTCGTATCTCGGTGGCTCGTTGAAAGACGCGTCGCTGCGTGAGCTCTGGGAGTCGTCGCCGCAGCTCGCCTTCACGCGCAATCGCACCACCGAGTCGTTGTGGGGCTTCTGCAAGACGTGCCCGTTCGCGAAGGAGTGCCTGGGCGGCTGTACCTTCACTGCGCACTCCGTGCTCGGGCGGCCCGGCAACAACCCGCTCTGCTACTTCCGCGCGCAGTCGCTCAAGAAGCAGGGCCGCCGAGAACGCCTCGTCTTGAGAGAAAGCGCTCCCGGTCAGCCGTTCGACAACGGGCGCTTCGAGCTGGTCGAAGAGCCGTTCGATGCACCCGACGTGAAGCCGCCGACGCCGCGCGAGCTGGTGAAGAAGCGGGCGCCGGCGAGCTGATCAGTCACGCATGAAGTGGCAGGTATACCCGCCCGGGTTCTTCTCCAGGTAGTCCTGGTGGTACTCCTCACCCTTCCACCACTTCTTGAACGGCTCGATGGTGGTGGCGATGGGCTTCTTCCACTTCCCCGCCTTGTTCACGCGCGCGATGACCTCTTCGGCGGTCTTCTTCTGGGCGTCGTCGACGGGGAAGAGGGCCGAGCGGTACTGCGTGCCGACGTCGTTGCCCTGACGGTTGGGCGTGGTCGGGTCGTGCATGCGGAAGAACCACTTCTCGAGCAGGTCCGAGTACGAG
>JAEUJR010000689.1 GCA_016793585.1 Archangium sp. | reverse complement strand
CGCAGCTCTTCGATGAACTCGACGGGGAACTCACCCTTCTCGTCCCACTTCCTGAAGTCCTTCTCGTGCGGCTTGAGCAGCTGCTCGATGGAGGAGCGGATGGCCTTGAAGGTCTCCTGCTCGGTGGGCTTCATCTTCGGGTAGGGGAGGATGAGCTCCTCCTCGATGGTGCCGAAGCAGAGCTGGCTGATGAACGAGGGCGACGAGGCGTTCGCGGGCATGGCGGGGTTGTAACGCCGACCCGGCTGCGCTTCACGCGAGTTGAATCGGCGCCTTCGTCAGAACGCTCAGAAGGCCCGATGGAGCGGCTCGAGGGTGTAGCGCGAGTACTGGCCGTCGATGGTCTGCTGGTGGCCGTTCGTTCGAATGACCGCGCGCTCGGCAGCCGTGCAGCAGCCCGAACCGACGCCGAAGAAGAAGTCGTGTCTTCCCGCGCCGAGGACGACCTCGAACGGGCCGGTGCAGGGCACGGTGAAGCGCGTGCTCCCATCGATGGAGACGGAGCGGTGCTCACACGCCCGCGCCGATTCGACCGTCACCCGGTAACGCCAGGCTTCGTTGCTGAAGTCGACCGCGAGTTCGGGTGCTTCGGTCGAGAGCTGGAGCCGAAGCTCGGAGGTCGGCCCCGCGAAGCTGACGCCCTCTTCGTCGACGGCGACCAGGTCGCGCAGCGTCGTCGGCGTGTCGAACTGCAAGACCACCCCATCGCGGCCGTCGGCGTGACAGGGCACGGTCTGGCTCACGCCGTCGCGAACGAACGAGACCTGCGAGATGCCGGCGGCTGCGCAGCTTTGACCGTTGAACGTCCAGAGCAGGGTGAACTGAAAGGTCGAGGGTGGAGCGCCACAGCCGACGGCGAGAACCGCGAGTGCGAGCAGGCGATGGTTGAACATGGCGTGCCGCCCGAAGCACGACGCGGGCCAGCGTCTGCGTCGAGGGTCGGTCGTACCGCTGTGGGTTCCACGCGACATTCGTCGGGTGTGGCCTGCAGTTCACGCAGGGGACTCCCAGACGAGACGTCGAAGCCGCCCGCCGCCGAGAGCCGCACGAAGAACGGCTCGTCGAAGCCCTCGGCGATGGCAGGCAGCTCGAGTTCGGCAGAGCGCCCGAGCACTGCCACGTCTGGCACCGGCCGGCCTCTCGCTTCATTTCTCACGAGCGCGTCACGCACCCTCTACTCGAAGAAGAAGCCGCGAACGCGGA
This sequence comes from Archangium sp., assembly GCA_016793585.1. The sequence continues at coordinate 3,083 of JAEUJR010000689.1, read as the reverse complement.
AGCCAGCGGCGCGAGCCGGGCCGCGAGCGCGGCGGAGGTCGAGAGACAAGCCTCGAAGAGCACGCGCTCGCGGTGGTGCGTCTTCAGCATGTCGCGATTGAGGCGAACGTGGGTTCCGAAGAACTGGTCTCTGGCGAAGGTCGACTTGCCAGTGGCGGGAATGCCGATGAGCAGAACGAGCTCCGCCGCCCACTTGATGATGGCCGTTGCGACGAACTCGGGCCCGTTGTCGCTGCGCAGGTGCCGAGGCGCGCCATGGACGCTGACCAGCTTCGAGAGGACTTCGACGACGCGTGCCGACCGAATGCTGCCGGCGACGTCGATGGCGAGACACTCGCGGGTCCACTCGTCGACGACGGCGAGGCACTTGAGTTGCTGGCCGTTGGCGCAGGCGTCGAAGACGAAGTCGAGCGCCCAGACGTGATTGCGTCCGGACGCAGGCGTCGGTCGAGGCCTCCTCCGAGGGAGCTGAAGCCCTCCTGACCAAGCCTCCCCATCAAATGTTAGCGGTGCTGCTCCACCGCTTGATCGGGGCACGTTGAGGGCGTCGAAGCGATCAGACCATCGCAGGTCCTAATAAGAAGCCGCCAATCCGAGCAGTTCTCCGTTGTTCTACGCGTCTCGTGCAAAAGGAGCGCCCCGATAGCTCCGCAAGCTGCCTCCGCGAAGAGACCATCAAGTTCTGCATTTCTCAGGGCCTTGGCCATCTCCAGCTCTCGACCACTCTGCGCCGCAATCTCACTCAGCTTGTGGATGGCAGCCAATCCCCGCGTCACCTCAGCGGACGACTCGGCCCGCTGAAGTTTGCGCACGAACCGGTTGAGCTGAGGGTCATAGCTAGTCCGAGAGCTGATATCCTGAATTGCCCGGTCGCACTCCATGTCGTCGGGAAAGGAACAGGCAACGAGTAAGCTCTGGCAAAAGAGAATGAGTGCTCTCATGGTGTGAAGAATGTTGGGTCGTATAGGTTTGAGTTGTGCCCGTAGTTAACAAAATATCAATTGTTGGATAGCAGGCCAAGTAGAGGCCTAGCATGTTACTTAGATAGTCAACGGCTGACTGTTCTGGATTCGACCTGCTGGCGTGCCGAACCGCTAGCAGGCCAGAAAATTAGACAGGTCGCGGAAGCGGCGTATCCTGTAGCACTACGTTTCTCAGAACGGCGGCTCAGGGAAATCGACCCTGGCTGCAGCCATCGCGTGGGAACTCCTCCACCGTGGCCACAAAGTCCTCGTCGTCGACACGGACCCGCAGGGAACGCTCCGTGAGGTGGGGCAGGCTGCGGCCGACGGAAACAAGAAGGCGCCGGTCATCGTCGCGATGGGGACGGAGCTCCATCGGCTCAGTGACGAAGCCGGCGCCAGAACCAGACTCAGTTCGCGCTGGGCGTGCGCTCGCGGGGCTGGCCGTCTTGCTGCGGGCGCCGGCGGTTGGTTCCGCCTTGATCCTCCTGCCGCAGCTCCTGGTACTGCTGCTTCTGCGTCTCGTCGAGCAGAGGAATCATGATCGTGTCCGTCTCGCGGCGCTGATCGCGCAGGCTGCGCAGCTCGTCTCGCTCGGGCGGTGTGCCGCGCTCGAACAGCGCCTTGCGCGCGGCGTCTTCGGCTGCGAGCCGCTGATTCAGGGTCTGCTCCTGCTGGTAGGTCAGCTTCGCGTCGGCGGCGAAGCGCTTCCACTTCGCCTGTTGCTCGACGGCGCGCTGCTGTTGGCGCTCCTGCCGTTGCACGATTCGTTCACGGGCGAGGTCGGCTTCGACTTCTCTTACGACCTCTTTCATCGCCGTCCGCCCCGCGGAGTCGTTGAGCACTTCACCCTGCATCACCGCGCGGAGCTCCTGCTTGAGCTGCGTGACCTCGGCCACCAGCGCGGGAGACGCGGCGCCACCATCGGCCGGCAGCTCGGTCACGGCTCGGCGTTCGAGCAGCAACACGCGGTTCCACATGGCGCGCTGGTCTTCTTCGATGAGGTCGACCTTGCGCCTGAGCGCGTCGAGCTCGTCATCGTCTCGCTGCGCTGGAGCGTGCTGAGGCGCCGTCGCAGCCGCTGGCGGGTCGCGCGGGTACATCGCCAGGGCAACCGCAGACGCCGCGAGCAAGAGGCTGGCGATGGGAAGGGCGCGAGTCATGGCTTCTCCGACGAAGGGCCCGAGCGGCTCTTCACTGCACAGTCATCACGATCGGGCTTCGTCGTCGAGAATGTCGAAGATGGGACAGTGCGGGTCGGTCACGCACTCGAGCACCACGCGCCTGGGAGTCAGCCGTGCGACGTCCTCCCGGAGCGCGACGTCATTCGGCGCCAGGCGCAGCGCGCGTTTCAAGGCCGCGTGCGCGTGCTTGAGGTGACCCGCCGCTTCGAGCTGACGAGCGCTCGCGCGATAGGCGGTGACGGCGAGGGCGGTGCGGCCCATTCGCCTCGAGAGCTCCGCGAAGAGGTGCCACAGCCCCCAGCCACCATCGTTCGCCGCGAGGTATTCGTTGATGAGCTTCGCCGCTGCGTGCACCCGCCCCTCGGCCGCGAGCGCCTCGGCATACGCCTTGAGCGCCTTCTCGGACGGCATGGTGAGGGCGTGAGCTGCTCCCATGGTCGCTTGGCCTGTGCAAACGCGCTGCCGTCTCGCAGACCTGCGGGTTCTCAGGGCTTGTCGGAAGCCGGACAACCCCATGGAGCATGCACGCGGCAGGCACTGTCTTCTCGAGGTTGCGGCTACATCGCGCGAATGACGTCGTCGGCCACGCCCTCGCCACGAACGAACTCGGCCCGCAAACGCTCGATGGGCGCGAGATCGATCGGCTTGCCGGCGGCGGCGAGCGCGTCGGTCCACAAGCGGCGCTCGCGCGGGGTGAAGCGGCCGTCGACGATGCACGCGATGGCCAGCACCTGAAGGCTCACCCGTACCTCGGCCGGTGGCAGCTTCTTGAGGCCCGCGAGGAACTCACCCACGTCGTCGAGCTCGGCGTTGCCAGTGTGCTTCACGTGCACCATCACCTCGTCGAGCAACGCGGTGAGGTTCGGGTGAAGGTCTTGCGTGCGAACGATCGACGCCGCGACCGCGCGCGCCGCCGAGATGCGCCCCTCGTCGGACA
>JAEUJR010000678.1 GCA_016793585.1 Archangium sp. | reverse complement strand
CGCTCCGGCGAGGAGCAGGGCGAGCAACAACGATGCAAACCGGGCGGGGAGCACGTGAATCTCGGAGCACCCTACATGCGTCAGGCAGAAGCGCGAAAGGGAAGCGTAACGCGCTGCGGTTCACTTCTTCTTCGGGCGGCGCCCCTTCATGGCTTCGAGGGGCAGCACCTCGTCGAGCGCCGACTCCATGGCCGAGCTCATGCCGAGGGCCTTCGCCTCTTCGCGCGGCACCCACCTCCACTCCAGATACGCCTCGGGCGGCAGCTTGAGGCGGGGTGGCAGGGCGACGGGGAACAGGCGCAGCACGAGATCGCGATGCGTGAGCGTGCGCTCGAGCACCAGCATCTCGGGGCCGATGGTGGAGCGTTTGCCGAACAGCTTCCTCAGCGCTGCGTAGGGGTTCACGCCCGGCTCGACGATGAGGGCCGGCATCTCCCACAGGCCCCCGAAGAGCCCCTTCTCGGCGCGGCGGGCGAGCAGCACGTTTCCATCTCGGTGGCTCAGGGCGACGGCGAGCTCGAGGCGTTTTCTCGGCGGCAGCTTGCGGGGCGGCGGCAGCTCGTCGACGCGGCCGGCCGAGAGCGCGCGGCACTGCGACTGCACGGGGCAGAGCAGGCAGGTCGGGCTCGACGGCGTACAGACGGTGGCGCCGAGCTCCATGAGTGACTGGTTGAAGTCTCCCGGCCGCTCACCTTGAACGAGCAGCTCGGCGAGGCTCCACAGGGCGGCCTCGCGGGCCTTGTCGCCCGGCGCGCCGTCGAGCTCGAACAGCCGGGACAACACGCGCGCGACGTTGCCATCGACCAGCGGTGCCTCTCGATCGAACGCGATCGAGGCGACGGCTCCCGCGGTGTAGCGGCCGAAGCCCGGGAGCGACTTCAGCTCGTCGACCGTGCCCGGCAGCTTTCCCTTGAAGCGGGTCGACAGCTCGGTGGCGGCGGCGTGCAGGTTGCGGGCGCGCGAGTAGTAGCCCAGGCCCCGCCACACCGAGAGCACGTCGCTGACCTCGGCCGCAGCGAGGGCTTTGACGGTGGGGAACGTCTCGAGAAAGCGCTGGTAGTAGGGAATCACCCGATCGACCTGCGTCTGCTGGAGCATCACCTCGCTGATCCAGATCGCGTACGGGTCCTTCGTGCGGCGCCAGGGCAGATCGCGCTTGTTGTGATCGAACCAGGCGAGCAACGCGGTCTTCAGCGCCCGGCGGTTGGACTTCGCAGCGGTGAGGATCTCGGCGGGGTCGAAGGCCATCGGCCTGAAAGACACAGCAGATGCAGGGGCGAGCAACAAACAAAACCGTTCGCCGTACATCCCGCATGCTCTCGTTGATCGTCAGTCTGTCGGTGTCGGCGGCTCCGGTCGATCTGCCTGCGTGGAACGAGCGGCGGCTGTCGACGAACCGCACGGCCATGTTCGTGCTGAGCGGCTGGGCGGTGGGGAACATGGTCGTCGGCGGCCTCGGCTTCGGCCTCGAGAAGGACGAGCGGCTGCGCTGGCTGCACCTGGGAAACGCCGCGTGGAACGTGGTGAACCTGGCGCTGGGCGTGGTGGGGCTGATTTCAGACTGGGGCCGCGACCCGAAGTCGTTCGACGCGAAGCAGAGCCTCGTCGAGGGCGAAAAGCAGCAGAAGGTGCTGCTGGTGAACGCCGGGCTCGACGTGGCGTATCTCGCCGCAGGCGCCTTCCTCTGGCAGCGCGGCGAAGCGACCGCCGATGCGCGCTTCGTCGGCCTGGGGCAGGCGCTGCTGATTCAGGGGGCGTTTCTTCTCGGGTTCGATGTGGTGCTGGCGGTGTTGAACGGGCGGCTGACCGACGAGCTGCTGCTGGGCGTCGACGTCACGCCTGCGATGCTCGGGTTGCGCGGAGGGTTGAGGTGGTGACGGGAACGTGGTCGTCTGGCCGCTCGATGAGGCCGGTCATTGCTGTAGTGGCGTTGGTGAGCGGGGTGGCCTGTACGACGGCCGTCGACGCTCCGTGTTGCCCCCGTGGGACCGATGGCGGCTGCGTGGTGCTGCAGCCCGCAGCGCCCGGAGCCACCAATCGCCGACTGATCCAATTCGGCTCTCCCGAGTGCGAGCAGCAGATCTGCGTGACCGACCTCGAGTCGAACGACGGTGGGCCTCCGCAGGGCTACTGCTCGGTCTCGTGCGCGATGATGAACGGCTGCCCGACGTCGTCTCGCGGCGCGATGAAGTGCGACAGCACGGTGCCCGCGTCTGATGGTGGCTCGGTCTCGGTGTGTCTGCGCCCCGCGGCCGGAACGCAGTGACTCTAGGCTGGAGCCTGATTCGACAGCCGCCGGTAGTCCTTCAGGTGGCGAATCGCGGCGATCTTCTCGCCCTTCCGCTCGTAGAGGCGCGCGAGGTTGAAGTACGCATCGACGCAGTGCGGGTCGAGCTCGAGCGTCTCGCGGTAGCGGCTCATGGCCTCGTCGATGCGGCCTTGATCGTCGAGCACCACCGCCAGGTTGAACGTCGCCGTCACGTCGGCAGGGCGGGCGACGAGCGCGGCCGTGTAGTGCGCCTCGGCCTCTTTGTGGCACCCACGCTGATGGAGCAGACGGCCAAGGTTCACGTGCGCATCGGCGTGGAGCGGATTGACGGCCAACGCCTCGGTGTACGTCGCCAGGGCGTCGGGAGACTCTTCACCTTCCTGCGCTACCGCCCGAGCGAAGAGCGCATCGGCGTCACGCTGCGCCGGCGCCTTGTGCCACGTCGCCGCTCGTGAGGGCTGGTGGAAGTCGAGCAGCGACTGGCCGGTCTCGGCGTTCCAACGCTCTTCGCCGACGCCGACGACCAGCTCTTCACCTTCCTGCTGCAAGGCGACCGACGAGAGCGGCCGACCATCGGCGAGCTGTTTGCGTAGCTTCTCGAGCGCCCGGGCGATGCGGGTGCGCGAGACCCGACGCTCCATGAGCCCGCGTGCGGTGCGCAGCAGCACGAGATCTTGAAAGGTGAAGACGTCGCGTGGGGCGCCCCAGACGAGCTCGACCAACGCCCGCGCCGAGTCACCCGTGGTGCCCAACAGCCCCGCCACTTCCCGAATCGAATAGGCCTGCCGCATGACGCCAAGACGTAGCAGGTGGGGCTGACATGCTCGGTCGACGGCGTCGCAAGCGCTTGATTGTTCGCGAGAACCTGCTGGGCCCGCCGACACGATCCCCACCCGCCATCGCACGTTCTTGGCTACACTCAAGCGGCCCGTATGAGCGACGACACCCAGCGAAAGCCCCTGCGGGCGCTGATGAACACCGGCGGGCAGAACGACACCCTCACCGGCGAGAACGAAGTCACGGGAGACGAAGACACCATTCGGCCCATGCGGCCCGAAGCGTTGTTGTCGGCGTACGATCGCGACCCCGTCATCGGCTCGCAGGTCTCTGGCTACGTCGTGAAGGGCCGCCTCGGCGCCGGTGGCATGGGCATCGTGTACGAGGGTGAACAACCCGTCATCGGCAAGCGCGTTGCCATCAAGGTGCTGCGCCCCGAAGTCGCCGAGAACCCCGACGTCGTGCAGCGCCTCGTCGCCGAAGCGCGCGCCGTCAATCAGGTCGGCCACCGCGGCATCATCGACGTCTTCGGCTTCGGCCAGCTCGCCGATGGCCGCCAGTGCATCGTGATGGAGTACCTCGAGGGCGAGTCGCTCGAGCACATCATCAACACGCTGCGCGACGAGCGGAAGATCATGCCGCTGCTCGAGGTGCTGACGATTCTCGACGAGCTGCTCTCGGCGCTCGGAGCCGCGCACTCGGCCGGGGTCATTCACCGCGATCTCAAGCCGTCGAACATCTTCCTCTGCAAGCAGCGCGACGGCACCCGTTACGTGAAGGTGCTCGACTTCGGCATCGCGAAGCTCGGCGTGATCGGCTCGACGCCGCAGACGAACGCGAGCCTGATGGTCGGCACGCCCGCGTACATGGCGCCCGAACAGGCGCGCGGCGGCATGGTGTCTGCGGCGCTCGATCTCTACGCGGTGGGCTGCATTGCGTACGAGCTGATCACCGGCCAACCGCTCTTCACCGCCAACTCGGTCGTCGAGATGATCATGAAGCACCAGGAGGAGAAGCCCTCACCTCCGTCGCAGAAGGTGCTCTCGCTGCCCGACGTGATCGACGAGTGGGTGCTCAAGCTGCTCGAGAAGAAGCCCGAGAACCGCTTCGCCAACGCCGACGACGCGCGGAAGATCATCGTGCCGCTCCGCAAGGAACTCTCGAAGTCGAGCGCGCGCATGCCCGAGCTGTCGGCGCAGCCGAACGTGTCGTTGAGCCCGTCGATGCACCTCGAGGCGGTCAACGCGACGGCGCCTGTCGCGAAGAAGCCCGTCGTCAATGCGCCGGCACAGCAGGCGATCACCGATCGCACGCCCGAGGTCGCAGACGAGCCGCCGAAACCCTCGCGCACCGGTCTGTACGTCGGCGCCGCGCTGGTCGTGGTGATCGGTGTCGGGTTGGCGCTGATGTTCGGCGGTGGTGCGAAGGAGCCGATCGTCGTCACGCCCGTCGAGCCGGTGAAGGTCGCCGAGCCCGAGAAGCCGGTCGTTCCGGTCGAGCCCGTGAAGGCCGTTGAGACCGAGAAGCCGTCCGTTCCGGTCGAGCCCGTGAAGGCCGTGGAGCCCGAGAAGCCGGTCGTTCCCGTCGAGCCGGTGAAGGCCGTCGAGCCCGAGAAACCCGTGGTGCCGGTCGAGCCCGCCAGGGTGATCGAACCGAAGAAGCCTGTGATCGCGAAGCCCATCGAGCCGAAAAAGCCCATCGAGAAGGCGAAGCCTGCGCAGAGCCGTGCCGACAAGCTGCTCGCGCGGGTGAAGAAGCTCGAGCCGGCCGTGAAGGGCGACACGTTCAAGATGAAGGTCATCAACATCGTGCGTTCGAAGCTGGCGAACCCCGACATCACGCCCGAGCTGCTCGATCAGCTCGAGTCGCAGATCTCGGGGCTCGAAGGCGAAGGGGAGTGACTTCGATGGTGAGCGTGTTGCTGGTCGCCGCAGCGCTTCAGGCCGCGCCGGTGAACGATGCGTGGGTTGTGGTCAGCCAGCGCAGCGGCGTTCCGGGCCCACGATCGCTCGAGCTGGCGCAGGAGATCTCGGCCGCGCTGGCGAAAGCCGGAGTTCCTTCTGCGACACCTCCCGCCGACCTGAGCGAGTGCAAGAAGAAGAAGCCCTGCCTCGTCGAGAAGGCGCGCGCGAAGGGCGTGACCGCGATGGTGCTCGTCGAGATCGGCTCGGTGCTGGGCGACGGGTTTGGCTCGGTCGAAGCGATCTCGGTCGACGAGTTCGGCAAGCGGGTCGCGACGGTCTCGGGCGAAGCGCCCGATGCGTCACTGAAAGAGGTGCTGAGCCAGAAGGCGGTCGCCACGCTGACGAAGCCGCTGAAGGAGTTGTTCGGCCTGAAGGACAAACCCGTCGTCGAGCCCGTGAAGTCGCCCGAACCGCCGAAGGTCGTGGTGACCGAGCCGCCACCCCCCGCGCCGCCCGTCGTCGTCGCCGAGCCATTGCCCCCGCCGCCCGCACCGCCGGCCGAAGTCTCGAAGCCCGCGGAGTCGTCCTCCTTCTTCAGCACCGCGCGCATCATCGGCGTCTCGGCCATCGGCGCCGGAGTGCTCGCGAGCGCGCTCGGCGCGGGGTTTCTCGCTGACACGGCCGCCGCCTCGAACGAGATCGACACGGCCTGCGGTGGAACACGTGCGGGCTGTGCGAGCCTCGCCGCCAATCGCGCCTATTCGCGCGGCTACCAGTCCCAGAGCACGGCTGTGCCGTTGCTGATCGCGGGTGGGGTCCTCGCGCTGTCGGGGCTCGCGGTGGTGATCGTGAACCCCGGCTCCGAGCCGCCTCCGGTCGCGGTCTCGTTCTTCCCGGGAGGCGCGGCCGCGGTGTTCAGTGCGGTGTGGCCGTGAATCGGCCGCAGCTCGGGCCTGCGTCGAAGGTGCTGATCCTCACCGGGGCTGGCGTCTCGGCCGAGAGCGGCGTGCCGACGTTTCGTGGCATCGGTGGCCTGTGGGAAGGCCGGCGCGTGGAAGAGGTCGCATCGCCCGAGGGCTTCGACGCCGACGCCAAGACCGTCTGGCGCTTCTACAGCCTGCGGCGTGAAGGCGCCGCGAAGGTGGCTCCGAACCCGGGGCACCTCGCGATCGCGAAGCTCGAAGAGAAGCTGGGCGATCGATTGCTGCTCGCGACCCAGAACGTCGACGGGCTTCACGCGCGCGCCGGCTCGAAGCGAATGATCTGCATTCACGGCGAGCTGTTCAAGACGCGGTGCGAGCAGTGCAACGTGCCGTTCGACGACGACAAGACGTACTTCGACGCGGTGCCGATCTGCCCGACGTGCAACGCTGGCCGGCTGCGCCCGCACATCGTCTGGTTCGGAGAGATGCTGAACCCGGCCCACCTCGCGCAGATCGACGACTTCATCGAACGCGCGGGGCGCGAGCTCGTCTTCTTCGCGATCGGCACGTCGGGTCAGGTGTACCCCGCGGCAGGGTTCGTCGATGCGGCGCGGCGCGTGGGTGGAACGTGCTGGCTGGTCGACGTCGATCCGTCGCCTGACTACGCAGCGCGCTTCGATCACGTCGTGCGCGGCAAAAGCGGTGAACTCCTACCGCACCTCTTTGGCGTCTGACGAAGGCTGCGCGGCGAGCCACTGCGCGAACGCGGCGAGCCGGGGTGACGGCTCCGGCGGGATGAGGGCTTTCGCTTCATCGAGCTGTCCACGCCCGAGCAGAAACGCCACCTTCGCGTGCAGGCGATCGTCATCGGTGTCGAGGCCGCTGAGGGGCAGCTCCTTCGCGCGGAGCTCTCCGAGCGAACTCACCAGCGCTTCCTGCATCAGCGACTCGTCTGCGTTCGCCCGGGGCGTCGAGAACTCGAGGTACAGGTTGTCGTCGGTCGAGATGAAGGCGTGCTCCTGCTCGATGAAGCGATCGATCGCCGCCTCGTCGAGCAACACGTTGCCCGTGAGCACGGCGAGATCTTCTGCGGGCAGGTTGCGGGTGGCCGGCGTGCCCGCGAGCAGGGTCGAGCGTCGCGCCAGTTCCTTCGCGTCGAACGAGAACGGCTCCATCGATGAGAGCAACAGGCCCTGGTTGCCGCGGAAGAACAGCATCACGTGCGGGAACTCGGACTTCAGCGTCGCGATGATGACGGCGAGATCCTTTCGCGTCATGTGATGCAGCTGCACCCACTGCTGAACCACGGCCCCCGGCGCCAGGCGCTTCTTGAGCAGTTGGTAGAAGTCGCGGTTGTAGAGATCGGCCGTGCCCGCGAACCAGATGCTCGAGAGCTGGAGCGTCACGAAGTCGTACTGGTCCTCCGAGAGCAGCAGGAAGTTGCGGCCGTCGGCGATGTGAACCGTCACCTTCGGGTTGCCAGAGAGCACGCCTTCATTCACCGAGCCGAAGTACGTGCGCGCTGCGTCGAGAATGTCGGAGGAGAGCTCCACCGCGTCGATGTGCTCGAAAGGGTGTGAGGCGAGCGTGCCGAGCGAGCAGCCGGTACCGACGCCGATCAACAGCGCGCGCTTGAAGTTGCGAATGGCGAGCAGCGGAACCTGCGCGTAGGCGCGTTGGGCCTGCACTTCGCCGCTCTCGTTGCCCTGGAACTTGCCGTTGGTGAGCAGGGTGAGCTTCTGCGACTTCGGGTGGCGCACGACGCTCGTGATGCCCGAACTCACCGACTCGCGCGCCCACTCGACCTGCGACAGGTAGTACGGCGTTTCGGTGAAGTAGACGTTCGCGCCCGAGGCCAGTGACGACAGGCTCCACGCGGGAAGGAACGCCGCGATGATCGCGGCCGCGGCCGCCATCACCTTCGAGCGTTTGTCCGCGAGCAGCAGCGCGAGGCCGACACAACCCGCGACGACGACGAGAATCGTTCCGCGAGATCCGAGCGCTGGGAGCAGCACGTAGCCCGTGAGGAGCGAACCCGTGATCGCGCCAAGGGTGTTCGCCGCCGCCAGCCCGCCGATCGATTGGCCGACGCTCCCTCGACGCGCTCCGAGGCGCAGCGTGAGGGGATAGACGGTGCCGAGAACTGCGGCGGGAATCACGATCAGCTGCGCAGCCACGATCGCGCGAACGACTTCACGGCCCGCGAAGCTCGAGACGAAGTTGCCGGCGACGACGAAGAGCGCGCTCGATTTGTCCCAGAGGGGCAGGGTGATCACCATCGCCAGCGCGATCACCGCCTGCACCTTGCCGAGCATCGCGGGGTCGACCTTCGCGTCGGGCTGTCGGGCGACCCAGGCCGAGCCGATCGTCAAGGCGACCAGGAACAACGCGAGCATCAGACCGAAGGCGTACGCGCTGGTGCCGATGACGGCGCCGAGCAGGTGAAACCAGGTGACCTCGGCGACGAAGGTGGCGAGGCCACTCCAGGCGCTGAGTCCAAGCAGTGACACCGGAGCGCGTTCAGCTGCCTTCTCTGCCGTTGCGGGTGGCGGCACTGGAACGCGTGACGAGAGCCAGAAGCCGAGCCCTGCCGCGGCGAGATTGAATGCCGCGCCGAGCCACATCGAGGCCGACAGGCCGATGCCGGGCAGGAAGACGTAGGAGCCGAGGCCTGAGCCGATGGCTGCTCCAAGCACGTTCGCCGTGTAGAGGCGGGCGATGTCTCCATCTCCGCTCGCCAGCTCGCTCTTCGACGACAGGGCGCGCGCGACGGGCGGCAACGTTCCACCCATCAGCAGCGTGGGAATCAGCGTGATCGCGAACGCCATCACGAAGAGCCCGATGCGCACGAGTGGATCGTCGAGTGTGCGGCCGCGGGCGAGTGAGGCGAACCCGTCGATCGCGAGTGGAACGACGAAGGGCATCACCGCCGCGCAGCCGCCGATGCCGATCTCGAGCCAGGCGTAGAGCTTGAGCGGCGCTTTCGACCGGTCGGCGAGGCGACCGAACAGAATGGCTCCGAGCGCGAGCCCGGCCATCCACGCGGCGAGTACGGTCGAGGTCGCCAGCGCCGAGACGCCGAACGCACGCGTCAACGATCGCTGCAGCGCCACTTCGAAGACGAGCCCGGCAGCGCCCGACACGACGAACATGATGAAGCCGAGTCGACGCATGAGCCCGCAAGCGAACACTGTCTGCCGCGCGCCGTCGATGGAAAGTAGGCTGCCGGGCGTGTTGCGGCCAATCGAGTGGGCGGTGCTGGGGTTCATCGGCTTCGTGCTGCTCCGCGTCGGCCCGGGCGTGTTCCTCGAGTTTCAGCAGTTGGCCGGCTTGCGCACGGTGACGGTGTTCTTCGCGCTTGGGCTCGTGGGCGGGGTGTTGCTCGCGCGGGAGTTTCTCGCCATGCCGTGGCCCGCCGGTTCCGAGCGCATGCAGCGGCTTCATCGCGTGTCGTCGATCGTCGCGCTGTTGCCGTTCGTGATGATGGCGCTGCTCGCGTTCACGACGCCCGCGTTCTGGAACGAGCTCGGTAAGGCGCGCACCGCGCAGGTGATTCCGATGCTCGCGACGGTGGTCTTGCGTGTCGTGGGCATTGGGTTGCCGACGGTGCTCCTGTGGCTGTCGGTTGGTGTCGAGGTGAAACAGCGCGGCGCGTTCGATCTGCGCTCGTACGTGAAGGGGCAGGGCGGCCGACTGCTCGGAGCGCTCCGCGACTGGGCTCCGTTGCTGTTCATCCTCTCGGCCTACGCGTGGATGGATGCGGTCGTCGGCGGGAAGCTTGGAGACGATCGCGACGCGTTGATGGCCTCGGCTGATCGCGCGCTGTTCCTCGGGCACGATCCACTCGAGCTCTTGCAGGCGATTATCAATCGGCCGCTCTCGGAGTGGCTCGCGTTCGCGTACTCGTTCTACGCGGTGTTGTTTCCGCTCGTGCTCGGCGGGGTGCTGATGATCGGCGGGCGGCCGGCGTTGCGTGAGTCTGCGTTCGCTATCGGAGCGTCGTTACTCATCGCCTACGTCTCGTACTCACTCGTTCCCGTGAAGGGCCCGGTGCTGTCGCGATCGTTCGACGTGTCGCTGGACCTCTACCTGCTCGGCTCGGTGAAGGAGGCGATGATGGACGCGACGCGCATCACCTACGACTGCTTCCCGAGCATGCACACGTGCTGCACGATGCTGCTGGGCTGGAGCGCGTTTCGGCACGCCAGAAAGCTGTTCTGGTGGGTGTTGCCAGTGGTGATCTCGATGCCGTTCGCGTGCGTGTATCTGCGGTACCACTACGTCGTCGACGTGTACGCCGGGCTCGCGCTCGCGTTCGTGATGACGAAGGTGGCACCGCGTCTACGTCACGACTGACGCTCGAGCTCGCCTACCTCTTCGAGTCCGTACTCAGTCATCGACGCGAAGAACGTCGTGAAGGACGGGAAAGTGTCGACGAGGCCGTGGGCGCCAAGCCAGTAGACAGTCCCTCGGGTTTCTCGAAGCCCCAGCACGAACACTGTCGCGGCGAGGTCACGGTAGCCCGGCCTCGTCGATCCGATTGGCAGCAGTTCAGCCAGTGTTGCTGCGGTGCCCTCGAATACGCCTTGCTTCCATGAAGCCGCACACAGTTGGTGCGCCTCGGCTCTGCGTTCGCCCATCAACTCGGCAACACTGAAGAGGTCGACCCATTGATGGAATGCCGGCCAGCCATTCGCTGCCAGAAGGAACTCGCGATACGCGTCGGGAAGGCGCCCAGTCTGTGTCTCGAGTGCCGCTACTTCGGCGGGAGACGCAGCAAGGCCAGGAAGCTCGTGGCCCCACAGCGCCTCTGCGTCCAACTCCGTGATCTGCTGCTGAACGAGCACATGACGGCCTATCAATGCCGGCCAATCGATCGTCATTTCTTCCCGCACAAGCGCCGGCGCGCTTCCACGCCGTAGAGCAGCTCGATCAACTCCTCACGAACTTGAGCTTCCGTCGCGTTCGGGAACCTGAGCCTGATTCCCGCTTCGGC
>JAEUJR010000643.1 GCA_016793585.1 Archangium sp. | reverse complement strand
AGCTCCCGGCTGCTCGAGCTTCACGGCAGCCTCGGCGGCCTTGCGTTGGCCCGCGCGCTGAACTGCACCATCACGGTCGTCGAGCCCGATCAGAAGGTGGCCGACACCCTGAAAGAGCGCGCGCGCCTGGCCGGCATCGGCGACAAGGTGACGTGGCTCGTGCAGCCGCTGGCGACGGTGAACTTCCCCGACAAGTCGTTCGACGGCATCTTCTCGTTCGGCCGCATCGCAGGTTACCCCGACGTGCTCGCGCGCAAGTGCCGCCCGTGGCTCGACGAGAAGGGCCGCCTCGCGCTCACCTACGTCATGGCCGTGGGCCGTCAGCCCGCGAAGGTCGCGCTCGAGAGCTGGGCCGATCGACTTGGCCGACCCATCGTCTCTCCGCGTGAGACGCTGCTCTCGATGGAGCCCGAAGGCTTCGAGCCCGAGATGGTCGAGAGCCTCGGCGACCCCGAGATGGACGAGTTCTACAAAGAGATCGAGCTCGCGCTCGCCCGTCAGCCCGCAGAGACCGACGCGGTGAAGCAGGTGAAGGCCGAGATCGCGGTGCACCGCGCGCAGGGTGGCAAAGCCAGCGCCACGTACGGGGTGATTGTCGCGCGTCGCAAAGAGCCGGGTGAGAAGCCGCCCCTGTCTCGCGACGGCGGCTGAGTCGGCGTTCGCTGCCTCCGTTCGCAGAGTCGTTGTTCGCTGCAGGTTGTTTGGCGACCGGCGTGAATGCTGGAGAATCAGCGTCGTGAGTGACGCGCTGCTCGATGCCTTCGTGACGTTCCTTCGCGCGGAGCGAAACCTCGCGCCCAAGACCGTCGATGCCTACGCGATGGACGTGCGCGACTGGCTGGCAGAGCTCTCGCGCCGGAAGATCTCCGTGGAGGCCGCGACGCGCGACGACGTGCTCGAGCACCTTGCGTGGCTCAGTCGAAGAGGGCTCGCGCCGCGAAGTCGCGCCCGGCACCTCGCGGCGCTGCGTGGGTTTCACCGGTTTCTCGAAGACGAGAAATTGTCTCCTGGAAACCCGACCGACGATCTCGACACGCCGAAGCACGCCCGAAAGCTGCCCATCTTCCTCACGCTCGACGAGGTGGAGGCGCTGCTCAAGGCGCCCGACGTCTCTGCGGCTGCCGGCCTGCGCGATCGCGCGATGATCGAGGTGCTCTACGCGACCGGCCTGCGCGTGAGTGAGCTCGTGAAGCTGGGCATCAACGATGTGAACCTGATCGACGGCTACGTGATGGTGATGGGCAAGGGCCGCAAGGAGCGCATCGTTCCACTCGGCCGCCATGCCATCGAGCACGTGCGCACCTACGTCTCGTCGGCACGCCCCACGATCTTGAAGGGCCGCGAGTCGTCGGCGCTCTTCGTGACGCCCAGAGGCAAGGGCTTCTCGCGTATGGGGTTCTGGAAGCTGCTGCGCCGTCACGCCCGCACGGCCGGCATCACGAAGGCGCTCTCGCCCCACAAGCTGCGCCACTCGTTCGCTACGCACCTCGTCGAACGCGGGGCCGACCTGCGCGCCGTGCAGGCGATGCTGGGCCACGCCGATCTCGCGACGACGCAGATCTACACGCACGTCGACAGCCAGCGGCTGCGCACGACCTACGACAAGCACCACCCGCGCTCGAAGGCGAAGCGGCCCGCTTCAGCGACGTGATCGGCGGAAGAGCAGGGCGAGTGCCGCGATGAAGTGCACCAACGGAGCGCCCGTGCAACCGCAGCCCACGTCGTAGGCCACGGCCGCTGGCACCACTCCGGCATCGAGCGTGGTGCCTGAGTCGAAGCCCGAACTTCCTGCGTCGAGCATTCCCGCGTCGAGCGTTCCCGCGTCGAGCGTTCCCGCGTCGAACGTTCCCGCGTCGAACGTTCCCGCGTCGAGCATTCCCGCGTCGTGCATTCCCGCGTCGAACGTTCCCGCGTCGAGCGTTCCCGCGTCGAGCGTTCCCGCGTCGAGCATTCCCGCGTCGAGCGTTCCCGCGTCGAGCGTTCCCGCGTCGAGCATTCCCGCGTCGAGCATTCCCGCGTCGGGCACTCCCGCGTCCACCGGAGCGGGCGTGATCTGAACGAAGAACGGAATCGCAGGAAGCAGGTCGCTCGAAGCCGCAGTGATGCTGATGTCGAGGGTTCCCGCCCTCGCGTACACCTCCCAGACGGGGGCAGCCGGCGAGAGCTCAGGTGGCGCCGATGGAGTCGAGCAGTCGCTCGCGAAGAACGCGTTCGCCCCCATGAACGCGACGTTGTCGAGGACCGTCGGGGCGGCGACGGGGGCGGGCTGCTGGGTGAAGGCGTCGAGGGTGTCGATGGTGAAGCGAAGGCAGTCGCCTTGCGTGCCAGTGTGCGGGCCGATGATGCGAAGCCGCGAGCCCTGTCGCCCCGACACCACGCGGAGCTCGTCGATCGTCATCGCTCCCGCCCACGCTTGCTCGAGCGCGCAGAGCCCGATGAAGGCGCTCGTCGGTTGCAGCCCAGTCCAATTGACGGGCTGACTGCAGAACTCGGTGCCGTCGACTGCAGCGCGACAGATCCCCTGGCCGGTGCCCACGCCTTCGAGCCGAAGCTCGACCAGGTGCCAGGTCTGCGAGCTGAGCACTGGAATCGTCGGCGCTGAACAGACGTGGAACACGCCCATCGCGTCTGCGCATTGAAGGATTGGCGTGAACGAGCTCATCGGCAACCCGGTGAAGCGGACCTCGGCCAGCGTGTTCGCCGGCGACTGGATGATGACGGGGTACATGCCGAACGTGTCGTTGAGGCTGGAGGCGTTGAGCCAGTAGCGAACCGTCACCGGGCTCACGCCACCATCGAAGCCCTTGCGGAAGCAGGGTGATCGGTTCGCCAACCCCGAGCCGGCGTCAGCGCGGGTGACCCGCCAGCCGCCAGCGACCTTTCCCGCCGAGAGATCGGCGATGCCGCCGACCGGCTGCGCGATCGCAGCCCAGCCGCCGTCGACGAGGGGCGTGTCGAAGGGCTCCTCGAGCAGCAGCTGCGCGCTGGCCGCGGTCGGGAGCAGCAGAAGCGCAAGACGAAGCACGAGCGGAGTCTGCCAGCCCTGTCAGCGAGAGTGGACTTTGACCGTCTGCTTCGTCACAAAGGCTGGCGATGGCACTTCGAACACTCAGTGGCGTTCAGTCTTCGGGTCGGCTTCACCTCGGCAACTACTACGGCGCGATTCGCGAGTTCGTGAGCCTGCAGCACGAGGGCGAGGCGCTCTACTTCATCGCGAACTATCACGCGCTCACCAGCGTGCGTGACGGCGCACTGGCCAGGCAGCTCACCTTCGAGACGGCCGTCGCCTACCTCGCCCTCGGTCTCGACCCCGCGAAGGCGACCCTGTTTCGCCAGAGCGACATTCCCGAGGTCACCGAGCTCTATTGGGTGCTGGGCACGCTCGTTCCCATGGCGGTGCTCGAGCGCGCGACCAGCTACCGCGACAAGATCGAGAACAAGGGCATCAGCAGCCCCGAGTTCGGGCTGTTCGCGTACCCCGTGCTCATGGCCGCAGACATTCTGCTCTACGACTCCGACATCGTTCCGGTCGGGCGTGATCAGCGGCAGCACCTCGAGTTCACCCGTGACTGGGCCACGAAGTTCAACGTCGCGTACACGAAGGGCTACGATCCGCAGGACCCCACCGGCGAGAAGTCGAAGAAGCCGGGTGTGTTCAAGCTGCCGGTCGCGCGCACCCGTGACGAGACCGCCGTGGTGCCGGGCCGCGATGGCCAGAAGATGTCGAAGAGCTACGCGAACACGATCGATCTGTTCGGGCCCGACAAAGAGGTCGAGAAGCAGATCAAGTCGGTGAAGACCGACTCCACGCCGCCCGAGTCACCGAAGCCGACCGAGAACCAGCCGCTCTACGATCTGCTCAAGGTGGTGCTGCCGCCCGCGGCCTTTGCCGACGCCGACAAGGCCTGGAGGACGGGCGGAGACCCGAAGACGAACGGCTACGGCTACTTCAAGGGGCTGCTGCTCGACGGGTACAAACAGGAGTTCGGCGCCGCCCGCCAGCGCTACAACGAGCTGATGAATGAGCCCGCCGAGGTCGAGCGCATTCTGAAGGCCGGCGCCGAGAAGGCCCGGGGCTATGCTGCGCCCGTCATCAAGCGGGTTCGTGACGCAGTCGGGCTCTGAAGCTTCGCCGTTCACGGGGGACGTTCACATGAAGCGGTTCTTCTGGTTGGCCATGACCCTGGCTGGCTGTCTCGATGTGGGTCTGCCGCAGCGGCAGCAGGTGATGCCGGGCACGATTCGCGCGATCGTCGTCACGGCAGTTCCCGGGCGTGCCGACCTCGTCGCGGCGAAGCGGGCCACCGTGACGCTGGTAACCACCGGCCAGAGCGCAACCGCCGATGACGAAGGCGCAGTGCTGCTCACAGGCCTGACCGCGACCTCGGGCCGGCTGTTGTTTCAGTTCGACGCCGACGGTGACGGAACGGTTGACCGCGCGCGCGCCTTCACGCTCGAGGCCCTGCAGGCTGGCTTCGGAAAGGACGTGAACCTCGGCACCGTGACCCTCGGTCGAAACGCGACGATCTCGGGTCGTGTGCTCCTCGGCGATCGGGCCCAGCTGCCGAGCGGTCATGGTGGCGTCGACGTCTTCCTGCCGCAGCTGCCGCAGGTCGCTCGCACCGGAGACGATGGCTCCTTCGTGCTGCCGGGCGTTCCAGAAGGCGACCTGGTGCTGGCGTTCTTCAAGAGCGGCTACTCGCCCGAGGCCACGCCGTTGTCCGTTGCGGCTGCGGAAGAGAAGCGCGTCGGCACGGTGACGCTGCGCGCGAACCCCGGTCAGGCCCCCGTCGGACGGTTGACGGGCAAGGTCGTGCTCGCCGACGGAACTCCGATCGCGGCGGTGCAGGTTCGCGCCGTGAAGGGGACGATCACGAACGCGGCCACCGACTCGACCGGCGCCTTCGCCTTCGAGTCGCTTGGTACAGGCGTGTACTCGCTCGCGTTCGAGAAGCAGGGGCTTCGGCCCTTGCGCGTCGACGGCGTGCTCGTTCAGGCGGGTCAGAATGAGGTGGGGCCGTACGAACTCGCACCAGGCGAGGGAACGATCTCGTTCGGAGGCGGAACCGCCGGCGGAGGAACAGCAGGCGGAGCCGTTGCTGGAGGCAGCGCGGCAGGCGGAAGCGCAGCGGGAGGAACCACAGCAGCGGGAGGAACTGCAGCAGGAGGAACTGGAGCTGGTGGAAGCGCAGCGGGAGGAACTGCAGCAGGAGGAACTGCGGCAGGCGGAAGCGCAGCGGGAGGAACTGCGGCAGGCGGAAGCGCAGCAGGCGGAACTGCGGCAGGCGGAACTGCGGCAGGCGGAAGCGCAGCGGGAGGAACTGCAGCAGGAGGAACTGCAGCAGGAGGAACTGCAGCAGGAGGAACTGCAGCAGGAGGAACTGCGGCTGGTGGAAGCGCAGCGGGAGGAACTGCAGCAGGCGGAAGTGCAGCAGGCGGAAGTGCGGTCGACGCAGGAGTCCCCGACACGACGCCACCTGTCATTCAGCTCGCGATCTCTCCGAACACGCTCACGACGAGCGGCTCTGTCACCATCACCGCGACCGCGACCGACAACGTCGGTGTCAGCCTCGTCGAGCTGTTCGAGGGCCTGGCGCTCGTCGATCAGCGCACGACTCCGACGTCGGGCAACCAATACCAGTTCGCCCAGTCGTTCACGGCGATGAACAACGGCTCGCACCGCTTCGTCGCGCGAGCGCGCGATCTCGCAGGCAACATGACGACGTCGCTCGTCGCCGCGCTGAATGTCGTCATCCTTCAGCCGAGTGCTCCCTCAGCGCTCGGCTACGTCTCCAACTGCCGCTACGTCGTCCGCCAGGACGGCCTGGTGTTGATGACGGGGAGCTCGGGTGTGTGCACCGGCATGACGGTGCCAAATTTCGCCTTCGTTCCCGCCCTGTCGAACGTCACGGCCACCGCGACCAACACCCTCGGCTCGATCTCCTTGTTCCTGCGCAACGACGGCACGGTGGCCTGCGCTGGCAACTCGATGGACTGCGGGCCGAACCCGGTGCCGCTGCCGGCGATCACGACGGTGCCCGGCCTCACGAATGTCGTCAGCCTCGCGAACTCGCGCGCTGGCTTCGGACCCAACTGCGCGATTCACGGTGACGGCACCGGCAGCTGCTGGGGAGCGGCGAACTATCAACCCGGTGGGGCGACGGCGACGCCACGCACGCTCCGCTTCGCCGACGCCGGAGTCGTGACGGGACTGAGCCGAACGATCAGCTGCAACTACTTCACGACCTTCATCACGAGCAGCGGCGCGATGTACTCGGTCGGGCGCAACGACAACGTCGAAGCGATCGGCGTGGGCTACACCCGCTTCTCGGGCGGAGAGCCCGGCGCCGCCTCCATCGTCAAGGTCGGCAACACGCCCATTCAGAACGTCGTCGACTTCGCGTGCGGCAACTCGTGCGGCTACATCTCGACGTCAGACGCAGGCGTGTTCGTCTTCGGCGACCAGGACGGCTTCTCGTTCGGCGCGCCGGCGATCCCCAACGGGCGGTACCAGTTCGCCATGCCCGCCGTGCTCGGTGTGACCGACGTCGTCGATCTCGAGGCAGGCGATTCACACGCTCTGGCGCTCGACTCCGCAGGCCTCGTCTGGGCGTGGGGCACGAACACGCAGGGGCAGCTCGGCAACGGCACCACGACCAACGCCTCGACCCCCGTTCAGGTCCTCGGGCTTCCGTCGAACGTGGTCAAGCTGGGCGCCGGGGGCGACACCTCTGTTGCACTCACCGCCGATGGGCGCCTGTTCGCCTGGGGCGCCACGGCCAGCAGCGGAATCTCCGACGCCGGCACGCGGCTGCTGCTGCCCAAAGAGGTGCAGTTGCCCTGATTTCGGGCGCTCCCGGCCCTTTCGGTGGTCGGGGAGTCGCGTTTGCTGCTGGCTGGGCTATACGACTGCGAGGCCGATTTCCCGGCCTGGGAGCGATTTCTTGGCCAACGTGAAGGACGTGAGTCCTGCACCTGACGACGGGCTGGGCGAGGTGGTGGCGCCGCACGATGCCTTCCGCATCGCGTTGC
>JAEUJR010000634.1 GCA_016793585.1 Archangium sp. | reverse complement strand
CAGGCGCGTCGCGCGCCGTCGAGCACTCTTGGAACCAGCGGGTGGAGATTATTGCCGCGCATGTCGCCCCTCGTGCCAGAGGAGCAGGTGAGCGCACAAGTCAGCGACGCAACAGGCGCGACAGGCCGTACACGATGGGCCCCACGGCGATGATGAACTTCCCGCCACCGGCCGCCGCGGCGAACGTCACCGTCACCAGCACGCCGCCCACGAGCCACAACAACGCGACACCGGAGTCGTCGGAGGCCGAGCCGTCTTCGTGTTCGGAGCTCTGCCAGTCGAGGTCGCGAACGCAGATGCGCGCGAGGCCGGGTGACGCGCCCTCCTTCACGAGCTGCGTGGCGATGTCGTCGGGGTCGTGACCCTGCTGCTGCAGGTCGAAGGCGCGGTCGGCGAAGGTGGCTGACATGGGTGGCTCCGGGTGAAGGCCGGCTCGTCTCGTGCCGGGGTTGCCTGCTATTGGGGGCGACCCGAATTCTTCCGTCACGGCCCGGAGCACTTTTTCGATGCGCACCTCACTTCTGCTCGTTCTGCTGTGCGCTGGCTGCGGAGGCGGCGCGGTGAACCCGCCGCCGGTGAACTGCGATGCGACGACGTGCACGGGCTGCTGCAAGAACAACACGTGCTTCGGAGGCGCCGAGCTGAACGCGTGCGGGGCGGGTGGCGCGCAGTGCGTCGACTGCGGGTCGAACCGGTTCTGCATCGACGCGACCTGCCAGGTGGAGCCGCTGCCCGCGGGCGCGAAGCTGGCCTTCGTCACCCGCACCACCTTCAAGGGAAACCTGGGCGGCCTCTCCGGAGCTGATCAGCTCTGCGACGCCGCGGCGCAGGCGGGCACGTTGCCGGGCCGCTTCAAGGCGTGGCTGTCGACGAACCGCTGGGACGACATGCGCAACGTCGCCGTCTACGTGCACGCGGTCGACCGCTTCACGAGCAATGGGCCCTGGTACCTGCCCGGTGTCGGCCCCACCGGGCGGCGTCTGCAGGTGTTCTCGAGCCGAGCCGCGATGCGTTCGGCGCCGCTCGTTCCCATCGACCGCACCGAGCTCGGTCAGCAGATTCCCTCGTCGGGTCGCAACGTCTACACGGGCACCCAGGCGACGGGGCTCTCGCTCACCGTCGCGCGCTTCGGTCAGCCGGTCAGCACCTGCGACAACTGGACTTCGGCGTCTTCTGCCGACCAGGCCACCATCGGCACCGTCTTCGGTCAGGGCGGAGACTGGACGGCGCTGTCGGACTCGCAGCGCTGCGACGTCGACCTCTCGCTGTACTGCTTCGAAGACTGACTCACGCCTTCTCGTCGGGTTCGCCGGTTCCCGTCTCGATGAGCTGCTTGAGGCTCTTCGTCACGTAGGTGCCCCACGCGCCCGAGCAGGCGTCGAAGCACTCGAACGACGGTACCAGCCCGCGGTGCGTGAACACGACCTCGGTCTTCGAGCCCTTCGTCGAGATGTCGAAGACGATCTCGGTGCCGCTCCACTCGTGCTGGTCCTTCACGAACGAGAGCGTGGCCGAGAGCACCTTCCACACCATCTTCTTCCCGGGAATCACCTCGGTGAGCTTCTGCCGGCTCACGTGCATCGTCGGGTAGCGGTAGGTGAACTCGTCTCCGAGCTCGGCCGTGTCGCCTTCGACGGTCTGCGACCACCAGCCGCGCACGTTCTGAATCGCCTTGAAGACGGCCTCGGGGCTCTGCGCGACGGTGAAGCGGGTGCTGACGCTCTGGTCGGTCATGGCGTGCTCGTGAAGGTCGCCTCGAGGGCGATGGTGGGAACGTGGCGGTAGTCGCGCACGAGGGTGACGTGGTGGGCGCCGAACTCGAGCGTGACGAAGTACGCGGGCCGCGGGCTGGTGGAGGGGCGATACATGGC
>JAEUJR010000630.1 GCA_016793585.1 Archangium sp. | reverse complement strand
CGAGGTGTTTCTGCACCAGGCCCGAGCCCGCAGCCGCTTCGCCGAACGCCATGATGAGCTGCGTGACGAAGTAGACCGTCATCTTCCCGAGCCCCGAGTTGCGCTCGATGAAGCGAAGACCGGTCAACGTCATCGGCCCCTCGGCGAACCCGAAGCCCTGGCGCGAGTAGACGGCCGAGAAGTCGTAATAGAGCGACGACAACGCCGGCGTCACGGGCAGCAGAAACGAGAGGTCGATGGGCGGCGCGCTCGGCTTCTCGGGCTCGACGGGCTTTGGCGCCGGCACCAGCACGGCCTGCTGCACGACGGGCGCAGGCAGCACCGGCGTGACGACGGCTGGAGCGCTCACGCCAGCATCGACCGGCGGCGGCCCTGCATCGACCTCGATGACGCCGGCGTCGACCTCCACCCCTGCGTCCACCTGACTCCACGCGCTCGTCGCGAACACGAGCACCACCACGACACTGACACGACGCACGAACGCCTCCCCGAAAGCCGGAAGGCACTGTACGCAGGGTTGTGGGTGGAGCGGAAGATTCCAGTGAGGCCGTCGTGCGCTCTCAGCGGCAGTACAAGGCGTTCTGGGTCGAGAAGCCGGTGACGGCGCAGATGCGCACGAGCTCGCCGCAGCAACCGCTCCACGGTTGGGTGTCGAGCTGAACGTCGGTGCGGGGAATCACGCCGCCCTGGCAGTTCTGGTACGGCCCGCCGGGAACGGCGCGGAGCTGCGGAGAGATGCCGCTCGGCGTGCACGGCGTTCCCGCGTCGGTCTCGTCTCCGCTCCCCGCGTCGACCGTCGTGCCCGCGTCGGTGCCTGCATCGGCCCCCGCGTCGACCACGGCAGGCCCCGCGTCGAGGCCAGCATCGACACCGGCGTCGAAGGCGACGAGGCCTGCATCGACGCCAGCGTCGGCCGCTCCCGCGTCGACAGGCTGCCCGGCGTCGACGACGACTCCTGCGTCACTGGCGCCACCGTCGCCCGAGGTCGTCACGCCCGAGTCGGGCATGTCAGCGTGCTGAAGTCGGTCGACGCCACAGGCAGCGGTGAGGACGAGACAGGCGACGAGGGTGCGGTAGGTGTTCATGTGAACGTCTTCACCCGCGAGCGCGGCGCCAGTTTCCTCATCATTTCTCACACCCGAGCGTGGCGATGGTCGAGGTGAGCTCTTCATCGTAGCGGCCGTGCGGGTGTTCGCGGCGAAACGCGCTCCAGAAGGCGCAGGCGCGCGGCACGTCGTGGAGTTGATGGGTGAGCAGCGAGCCCAGCTCGAAGCCCAGGCGCTCACGGGTGGCCGGGGTGGGCGCCTCGGTCAGCGCCGCGGTCAACACCTGCACGGCCTCTTCGTAGGCGCGACGGCTGCGCAGCCCGGCCACGCGCGCGAGCACGGCCTCGCTCGAGAACGGCGGCGTTGGCTGGGTGACGGGCTCGACGGGCTTCGGCTCCACGAGCGTCGGAGGCGGACGAGGCGCGACGCGCGGCTTCTCGACGGGCGGCTCGACGGGCGTGGGCGGCTCCACCGTCACCGGCGGGAGCGGCCACTCCAACGTGTCTCCTGGCGCGAGCTTCACGATGCGGCCGTCGGGCGCGATGAAACGAATCGAGCCCTCGAGCAGGTGCACGCTGCCCGAGTCGGCGCCCTGCTGAATGACGAACGACGTGCCCATCACCTCGATGACACCGTGCGAGACGCTCACCGAGTAGCCCGCGACGCGACTCGCCAGCCGCGCGACCTCGAAGCCAACACGGCCGTGGTGCACCTTCGCGCCCGAGACGTACCGCTCGACCTCGACACCTGGCTCGACGGTCAGCGAGGCGGCGAGCTCTGCATCTCGCAGCGTGGCCGTCCCTTCCTTCACCGAGATGACGCGGTCTTCGAAGCGCGCCGAGAAGCCGCTCGACTGCTCGACGACGAGGCCGCCGACCTTCGCGGGCGTCGACAGCAGCACGAACGCCATCACCGCCGCGGCCGTGGTGGCCAGGACGAGAGGCACCCAGGGGATTCGACGGGCGGGCCGCTCCAGCCTCGCGCGCAGCCGCGCATCGACGTCGGCGGGCATGCCACGGGCTTCGAACTCCTGGTCGAGCGCGCGCAGCTCTTCGCCGAACTCATCGGGCTTCATGCGCCCTCCCAGTCACTGCGTTCGACCAGCGCCCACGCCTTCGCGGCCACCTTCGACACATAGCCCTCCGAGAGGCCGAGCGTCTGGGCGATCTCCTGCTGCTCCTTGCCGTCGAGCACCTTCATGCACAGCACCACGTGTTCGCGTGGCGGCAGCTTCGCCAGCGTCTTCAGGAGCGCCTGCCGACGCGAGAGCTTCGTCTCTGGAGTCGGCGCGTCGTCGCGCTCGGGCTTGAGCAACGTCGAGAGCCGGCCGAGCCACGACTTCTCGTCACGCAGCCGGTTGAGCGCGAGGTTGGCGGTGGTGCGGTACAGCCAGGGCGCGAGGTCGGTCTCGGCGTCGAGCTGCTCGAGGTGGGCGTGCAGCCGAACGAAGACGTCGTGGGTGAGGTCTTCGGCCCAGGCGGTGCGGCCCACGCCGTAACGGAGCGCCCAGCGGTACACGTCGGCCCGATGCGCGCGATAACAGCGGTCGAACACCGCCTGCCGGGGCGACGAACGAGCCGTCATACGCGCTGAGAGACTGAGGCCGGCATCCACGTGGGCATATCACCCGCGAGTCGGCCCCCGGTTTCCTCGCAGCGGAAGCGGTTGGAATCAGAGCGCCGGGAGCACGAAGCTGGTCATCAACTGGCCGAGGACGTCGTCTGGCGTGTGCGCCATGCCGGCATGCACGGGTGACGTCTGCAACATCGTGCTGCGTGGCGCGACCAGCCAGTGGAAGCGCTGGCTGCGCGGGAGCTGGGCGATGGGCCCGGCCGTCTCGTCTCCCGCTGCGATGCGTGGAAACACCTCGAGGTGCGCGCGCACGTCGGCGACGTCGATGGCCGGGAACAGCGCTTTGAGGCGGGCCTCGTCGAGCCACACCCGCGCCTCGAGGAAGTCGCGTGTCGGGCAGTGCACGATGACGCCTGCGTTGATGAACTCGTCGCGCTCGACGCGGGGCACGACGCGAATGATGGCGTAGTCAAACGCGTTCGGAGCGGGCACGGTGCGCGGCCTCCATGAAGACGGTCTGGTTCGCGAGGCGGGTCTCGAAGAAGGCGACGTAGGCGGCGCGCACCTCGGCCGCGCTCGAGAAGCCGGGCTCGTCGGTGAGCCACGCGTCGGGCACGGTGGCGACGACGGCCTCGAGCTGGGCACGCGTCACCTCGAGCTTCACCTGCGGCAGCTCGTTCGCGAACGGGAGCAGCACGTGCTCACGAATGGCCGGGAACTGTGAGAGCGCCGTCTGCTGCGGGTTGCTCCACGCGTGATGGAAGTAGAGCGACGCGCCGTGGTCGATGAGCCAGAGCTTCTGGTGCCACGTCAGCAGGTTCGGGTTCTTCGGCGTGCGGTCGACGTTCAGCGTGAGCGCGTCGAAGGCGACGATGCGCGAGGCGAGGGTCGGCGTCAGCGCTCCGGGCACCAGCGGGTCGAAGGTGATGGAGCCGGGCAGGTAGTCGAGCCCGACGTTGAGCCCGCTGCTCGCGTTGAGCAGGTCGCGAATCTCGTCGTGCGGCTCGTTGAGGCCGAAGCGCGGGTCGAGCTCGAGGAAGACGATTTCAGGCACGGGCAGGCCGAGCGCTCGGGCGAGCTCGCCGCTGATCAACTCGGCGATGAGCGCCTTGCGACCCTGGCCGGCGCCGCGGAACTTCATGACGTACAGGCCCTCGTCGTCCGCCTCGACGATGGCTGGCAACGAGCCGCCTTCTCGGAGCGGTCGCACGTAGCGCGTGACCTGCAGGGTTCTCATGTGGTGCTGCCTAGCGCAGATTCACCAGCGCAGCGCGACGACGCCAGCGGTCTCGAGCCGAAGCGGACCACGCGTCCACAACACCGTGTCGCCTAAGACGTGCTCGCGGCCGCCTGACCAGCCCGGTGCGACGCGCAGCCCGACGCTCACGAGCGGCGTGACCGCGAACGAGAGCTGAAGTGGAACGTTGACGAGCGGGCTGACACGAACGCCGGCGGTCGAGGTGTCGAGACTCCACACGTGCAGCAACG
>JAEUJR010000606.1 GCA_016793585.1 Archangium sp. | reverse complement strand
GGCGCTGGTGAACGAGAAGTTCTTCGCGCTGTGTGACGCGTTCGGTGCCGAGAACGTGGGCATGATGACGGGTGACGCGGCCATCAACCGTGACGCTCCGATTCTGTGCTGCACGGCCGAGATCCTCTCGAACCTCGCGCTCCGCCAGCAGCGCATCGTGGCCGAGGCCGTGGTGATGGACGAGTTCCACTACTACGGCGACAAGGAGCGTGGCGTCGCCTGGCAGGTGCCGCTCATCTCGATGCCTGAGACGCAGTTCCTGCTCATGAGCGCGACGCTCGGAGACATGACCGCGATCTCGCAGTCGCTGAACGAGATCACGAAGCGTGAGATCGCCGAGGTGCGCAGTGCGCAGCGCCCGGTGCCGCTCGAGTTCACGTACTCCGAGAAGCCGCTGCACGAGATGATTCAAGAGCTGCTGCGGGCGAATCGTTCACCCGTCTACCTGGTGAACTTCACGCAGCGCTCGGCGGCAGAGCAGGCGCAGAACCTGATGTCGATCGACGTCTGCACGAAGGACGAGAAGGAGAAGCTCAAGGCCGCCCTCGTCGGCGCGCGCTTCGACACGCCGTTCGGCAAGGAACTCAAGCGGCTCCTGTTGCACGGCATCGGGCTCCACCACGCTGGGCTCCTTCCCCGCTATCGCCGGCTCGTCGAACGGCTCGCGCAGCAGGGCATGCTCAAGGTCATCAGCGGCACCGACACGCTCGGCGTCGGCATGAACGTGCCGATTCGCACGGTGCTCTTCACGCAGCTCTGCAAGTTCGACGGCGAGAAGACCGCGGTGCTCTCGGTGCGCGACTTCCAGCAGATCGCCGGGCGCGCGGGCCGCAAAGGCTTCGACGACGTCGGCTACGTAGTCGCGCAGGCGCCCGCGCACATCATCGAGAACATCAAGCTTCAGCAGAAGAAGGCCGAGGGGAAGAAGAACGTCACCCTGCAGAAGCCTCCGACGAAGGGCTACGCGCACTGGGACGCGACGACGTTCGAGCGGCTGCGCACGTCGTTGCCCGAGAAGCTCGAGTCGCGCTTCACCATCACGCACGGCCTCATCGTCAACCTGCTGCAGGCGTACGAGGGCGCGTCGATCTCCGGGTATCGGCGGCTGGTCGAGCTCGTCGGGCTCTCACACACGGGCGCGGGCACCCGGGCTCGCCTGCTGAAACATGCCCGTACGTTGGTGCGCGCGCTGCTCGGCGCCGGCCTCGTCGTTCACGAGAAGAAGACCGCGACCTCCCCAGCCCTGCTGCGCGTCGCCCAGGGGCTGCAGCACAACTTCTCGTTGAACCACACGCTCTCGCTGTACCTCGTCGAGACGCTCGCGGCGCTCGAGCCCGAGAAGGAGACGTGGCCGCTCGACGTGTTGTCGATGGTCGAGTCGATCCTCGAGAACCCCGACGTCGTGCTCTGGGCGCAGGTCGACGCGGCGAAGACCGAGAAGATCCAGCAGCTCAAGGCGCAGGGCATGGAATACGACCAGCGCATGGAGGAGCTCGAGAAGGTCACGCACCCCAAGCCGAACGCCGAGTTCATCTACGGCACGTTCGACGAGTTCGCGAAGAAGCACCCGTGGGTGCAGCACGACAACGTTCGCCCGAAGTCGGTCGCGCGCGATCTGTTCGAGCGGTGCATGACGTTCCCCGAGTACGTGAAGGAGTACGGGCTGCAGCGCAGTGAAGGCGTGCTGCTGCGGTACCTGTCTGACGCGTACAAGACGCTCTTGCAGAACGTGCCCGAGACCGTGCGCACCGAGCCGCTCGAAGACATCGCGGCGTACCTGCTCACCACCATCAAGCACACCGACTCGTCGCTCGTGGAGGAGTGGGAGGCGATGAAGGAAGGCCGCGAGCTGGGCCTCGTGGTGCGCCCGGGCGAGGAGTTGCCCAAGCCGAAGAAGGACCTCGCGAAGGACAAGAAGGCGCTCACCGCGCGCGTGCGGGCCGAGCTGCACCAGATCGTCAAGCTGCTCGCGAAGAAGGACTACGAAGAGCTCGTCGAGCTGCAGCCGGAGTGGACGGAAGAGAAATTCGAGGCGGCGCTCGCTCCGTATTGGGCCGAGCGGCAGACCATCGACACCACCCCGAGAGCGCGGCAGCCGAAGTGGACGACCCTCATCGACGACGGCCCGCGAAAGTGGACGGTGCGGCAGTCGTTGCTCGACGTCGAAGGTGAGCCTGACTGGTTCATCGAGGGCCTGGTCGATTTGACCGACAAAGAAGACGTCGATGGCGCGCTCGTGACGGTGAGGCACATCGGCAGATGATTCGCGCGTACGTGCTCCATTCGCCGGGGCGGCGGCTCGGGTGGCTGCTCTTCCTGGCGCTGGGGTCGGTCGCGGCGGCGTCGCTCGGGCACGTGCTCAAGCCGGTGTTCCTCGAGGGCGTGACCGATTTGC
>JAEUJR010000584.1 GCA_016793585.1 Archangium sp. | reverse complement strand
CGCCACGCTCGCGGGGCCGCTCTCGTTCCCCCGTGAGAACCTGGGCCAGCGCCAGCAGGGCCGCCTCACCGAGCGCCTCGGCAAACACGTCTCGGTCAGCCAGCTCGGCGCCACCGACGACCCGACGCAGAAGACGTGGACCTCGCCTGCAGGCGTGACGCTGCCCCTCTTCGGCCACTACCCGGTCGACGACGACGGCGTGACGCCGAAGGCCATCTCGCTCGTGCAGGAGGGCGTGCTCAAGACGTTCTTCATGTCGCGCATTCCGACGAAGGCGTTCGCGACGAGCAACGGCCACGCGCGCGGCAGCCAGGCCTCGACGGGCAACCTGTTCGTCACCACCTCACAGCCGCAGAAGCTGGCCGACCTGAAGAAGAAGCTCGTCGAGCTCGCGAAAGAAGAAGACAGCGACTTCGGCCTGATGGTGTCGGTGCTGCCGCAGAACCTGAACGACCGGCCCAACGGCTCCACCGTCATGCTGCCGAACCTGCCGCTGCTCGTGCACCGCGTGTACGCCGACGGCCGCGAAGAGCTCGTGCGTGGCTACGGCTTCAAGCCCACCTCGCAGCGCGTGCTCAAAGACATCGTCGGCATGGGCGACGACCCGTCGCTCGTGAACACCGAGCAGTTCGGCCAGAACGTCTCGGCCGTCGCCCCGTCGGTGCTGGTGAAGCTGCTCGAGCTGAACCGCGCGCGTGACGACTACGGCAAGCCGCCTGCGCTCGCCCGGCCTGCGCTCTCGGTGAAGTGACCGCCGCCGTCAGGGCGCGGGGGCCTGCAGAATCGACCCGCCCGCGCCGCCTGCGAAGACCCGGCCCTGCCACACCGTCAGGGCCGAGATGCCGCCAAAGCCCTGCTGCAGCCTGACGAGCTGCGGGTTCGCGAAGGGAACGAAGGCGTAGCGGTCGGCCGCCACGGCGATGCCCTTCGGCGTCTCGGCGAGCGCCTCGATGAAGGCCTCGGGCAGGTCGAGCACGACGTCGGTGGGGGCGCCCTCGCTCCCCACGAGCCGAACCCGGGGCACCGAGGCGCCGCCACGCGCGGCCAGGGCCCATTGCCCGTTTCGCAGCGGCAGCACGGCGCGACACTCGTGCGCGAGCAGCCCGGCCACCTCGGTCACCACTGGAGGGCTGCGGCCGAGGTCGAGGTCGGCCACCTTGTCTTGCGCGAGCCCACAGACGCGCGCGACCGAACCCCGGCCCGCGACGCCCCACGCGCCTCCGCCGCCCAGCGCCCGTATTGGCTCGAAC
This sequence comes from Archangium sp., assembly GCA_016793585.1. The sequence goes on along the minus strand of JAEUJR010000584.1, from coordinate 10,236 downwards.
AGCCCGCCGGGCCGGCGAACGAAGACATCGGTGGCCGTCGTGACGACGAGGGCCCCCGCCTCGCTTCGCCACAGCCGTCGCACCTCGAGCCCCGGCCCGAGCGCGGCGAAGTCCACGACCGAGAGCGCCGCGTCGAAGGTCACCACCCGCGAGGCCGTCAGCACGAAGAACGAGGTGCCATCGGTCGCGACGTCGAAGCAGCGGTCCGAGAGCAGGGGCCGCTTCGTCCACTGCGTCGCCTCCCGCGCGAGCAGCTCGCAGTCGGCGGTGAGGGCGAACAACGAGCCCGAGCGCTCGACGAAGGCCACCACGTCACTGCGGGTGACGGTGGGCGTCGGGTCGACCCACCCACCGTCGCGACGCTCGAGCATCAACCCCCGCTCGCCCACCGCGACGACGGAGGAGCCAGCCGCCATGGCACGCACGCCGATGACGTTCCGCTCGGGGCGCAGCGCGCGGTCATCGACGAGGCCCAGCTGGTCGTACGTGGCGCCGAGAAGCTGCCCGTTCGCCTCGATGGCCGTCACCAGCACCACGGGCAGCTCGCGAACGAGCTGCAGCGTGCTGTCGAGCAGCACGGTGCGGCTCCCGGTCGCCAGCAGCCCGTTCGAGGTGGGCACGAGCGAAAAGGTCGCGCCAGCATCGAAGGCCCACGCCGGCCCCGTCGGAAACTGCCTCACCTGGCCTGCGCCGTTCTCGTTCGACAGGCGAGCCGAGCCGTAGACCGACTCGAAGTTGGCGGTGAGCCGCAGCACGTCGCTGTTGGGCACCGTGTCGACCCGCGACCACGTGTCGGCCCGCTCCAGCCGATAGACGTCGGGGCCGGCCGACATGAAGACGCCGGCGTCGGTACCGGTGACGCCCTGACAGTTGGCGCTCATGAACGGCTGCCCCACCTGGCTCCAGCCGCTCGCGGTGCGGTGCCAGGCGCGCGCGTCACCGGTGAGCCAGACGTCGTCACGCGAGGTACCCCAGAGCACCTGCCACTCGGTCGTCAGGGGCATGGTCGACTGGAGCGAGGCCCACCGACCGCCCCGGCGCTCTGCCAGCAGGCCATGCTCTCCGGCCACGACCAGGTCGTCGCCATCGGCAGCGACGGTGTTGAGCGTCACGCCGTGGGGGAATGGAGACTCCCAGCAGAAGGCCTCGATGCAGAAGAAGCCCGCGTCGAAGGGCACGAAGCCGGGCCCTCCGTCGTCGTCGAGCCCAGCGTCGGGCGCGGCGGTGCAGGCACCACCGTCGAAGCAGCGGTCGACCCGGCGTTGAAAGTCGAGGCACGACGACGCCACCACCAGCACCAGGAGCGCGCGCTTCAAAACGCACCTCGCGCGCCGACACCCGAAGGCGTGACGAAGAACGAGACCGGCGCGGGTGGCGCTCCGACGAAGAAGAGCACCAGCGCGGTGACGCCCGCACCGGCCGCGAGCCCGAAGCCCGTCCACCCCAGCAGCTCGAACGTCTGGCCTGCGCTGACGACGGGCGCCAACGCCTCGCGGGTGACGCCTGGCACGAGCATGCGGTCGAGCGTGGCCGACCGTTCGAGCGCGAGCCCGGAGAAGATGGCTCCGGCCACGGCGAACACCCCCGCGCCGACGGCGGGAACCCACGCGAGCCCGCGCGCGCTGCCCGGCGGCGCCTTCGGCTCGAGCTGCCTTTCGAGCGAACGGGCGGCGTCATCGAGGGCGAAGAGCAGCTTCTCTTGCGAGTCGGCGCGAACGAGCTCTTGCGCCACCACCTTGCCGTCGACGCCCGAGAGCACCCGCAGGTTCACCTGGTACGACGACTCGAGCTTCGCGACGACGCCGGTCAGCACGAGCTGGGCACCGAGCGCGTTCGAGAGCTCGAGCATGCAGCTCGACCCGGTCTCGTTGCAGCCGAGCAGCTGCTTCTGCCGCTCGACGCCGAGAATGGCGGCGATGTCTTGCGAGGTGACGACAGACAGCCCGCGGGCGCGCAGCGCCGAGGCGAGGTGCAGCGCGAAGAACTGCGCCTTCTCGGGAGGCACCTCGACGGCGTCCCACGCGGGGGCTGCGAGCCTGGGCGCCTGGGTGAGGACGAGCGCCAGCATCAACGAAGTCATTGGTGGCGACGCTACCACCCGCGCCTGCGATGTCTTCGGCGTACAGTCGCGGCGTGACTGCAGCGTTGAGCACGACCGGCCTCACCAAGACGTACCGCACGTTCTTCGGTGGCTCCCGCCCGGCGCTGCGCGGCCTCACGCTGACGGTGCCACGCGGCGTGTCGTTCGGGCTCATCGGGCCCAACGGCGCGGGCAAGACGACGTTCATCAAGGTGCTGCTCGGCGTGGTGCGGCCGACGGGTGGAGACGTGCAGGTGCTGGGCGGCCAGCCCGACGACGTGAAGGTTCGCGCGCGCATCGGCTACCTGCCAGAGCGCATGCACCTGCCGGCGGCGCTGCGGGCGCTCGACTTCCTGCGCTCCATCGCGACGCTCAAGTCGTCGTCCCCCACCGACGCCGAGCTGCGCGCGTCTCTGGAGCGCGTGGGGCTGTCGACAGGCGGGCAGCGCATCGGCACCTTCAGCAAGGGCATGCGGCAGCGGCTCGGCCTGGCAGCGGCGATGCTGGGCGCGCCCGACCTGCTCATTCTCGACGAGCCAACGGACGGCATAGACCCCGTCGGCCGGGTCGAGGTGCGCAAGCTGCTGCTCGAAGAGAAGGCGCGTGGCGCGACGCTGCTGCTCAACTCGCACCTCCTCTCAGAGACCGAGCGTGTGTGCGACCGCATCGGCGTGCTGCACGATGGGGCGCTGAAGCTCGAGGGCTCGCTCGATGACGTGCGCCGGGTGACGACGCGGTGGCAGGTGAAGTTCGCGCCGGGTGGAGACACCTCGATGCTCGAGGCGGCGGGCTTCGTCGGCGGCCTGTTCGAAGGTGACGTCGACGAGCTCAACGCGGCGCTCGACGAGGTGCGCGCGAAGGGCCTCAAGCTCGTCTCGTTGTCGCCCGACTCGAGAGACCTCGAGCAGGTGCTCAGCGAGGTGATGGGCGGAGGCGCCTCGTGAAGCAGGCCCTGCGCGTGGCCTTCGACCTGTTGCTCGAGGCGCGGCGGCGCCGTTGGTTCCTCGCGCTGTTCGGCGGCATCACGCTGGTGCTGGTGGTGCTGGGGTTCTCGCTCGAGCTCGAGGTCGTCGACGGCGCGCTCGCAGGCTCGAAGCTGTTCGGCTCGTTGCTGTTCGACGACATCGTCTCGGCCGACCGCGTGTTGTCGGGCGTGTACCTGGGCGCGGCGTACGCGGCGTTCTACGGCGGCGCGTTCTTCCTGGCGGTGGCGTGCAGCGACTTCGCGCCAGAGCTGCTCGCGCCAGGCCGCATCGAGCTGCTGCTCTCGCTGCCCATCGCCCGCTGGCAGCTGCTCTTCGGCACGTACCTCGGGGTGCTCGTCATCACCGCGCTCGGCATCGTGTACGGCGCGGCGGGCCTCAGCGTGCTGCTCGGCGTGAAGACGGGCCTGTGGAGCGCGACGTTGTTGCTGGGCAGCCTCGTCGGGCTCGCGGGCTTCGCGGCCATCTACGCGGTGATGGTGTGCGTCACCTTCTTCGTGCGCAGCGCGGCGGTGAGTGGCGCGGCTGGCGTGGTGACGCTCGTGCTCGGCGTACTCGCCAGCTACCGCGAGTCACTCGTGACGTTGATGGAGCCCGGCGTCGGCCGAACGCTCTTCTCGTGGGTGATGTTGCCGATGCCCCGTCTGGGAACGCTGGCGACGGTGTCGGCGCGCATCGCCGCCGAGCAGGCGCTCGAGCCCGAGGTCGTCACGCGCCTGTTGATGGGCACCGGGGTGTTCACCTTCGCGCTGCTCGCGGTCGCAGCGTGGCGCTTCGAACGAATGGACCTCTAGCGCCAGAAGGTGTGCGTCGGAGCGCGCATCGAAGCGGCGCACGCCCTGCCTGCACTACGCCGTCGGCGGCGCGAAGCTCGAAGCGCTCTGAACCTCGAGCACCACCGGCGCGTGGTCTGACAACAGGTCGTGCTCGAGCACCTGCGCCGCCGAGACCTCCAGGCCACGGACGAAGAGGTGGTCGATGTCACCGCCGCCCTCGCGACCGACGCGCGTCTTCGCCGAGCCGGGCGCCAGCGCCACGTTCCGAAGGCCGAGCGCGCTGCAGACGACGGAGGCTTCGACGTTGAAGTCGCCTCCGATGACGAGCGGGCCGGTGTGTTCGCGAACCACCCGCGCCAGCGCCTCGAGCTGTGGCGCCCGCTTCTCGCCCCAGCTCACGTGCGTCGACACGAAGAGCACGCCGCCCTGCTCCACCGCGAGCAGCCCCTTGCCCGGGTCGTTCACCGCCGTCTGCGCGCGCCACACCGTCACGGCCGCGGTCGACCCGATGACGAGGTGCTCGCTCGCGTCGGTCACCGCCGTCGTCGGGCGCTTCGGCCTCGGCATTCGGGGGAAGCGGTGGCTCGTCACGCTGGTGAAGGCGCCTCGCAGGGCGGCGAGCACGTCACCGCTCACCTCCTGCAGCAGCACCACGTCGGCGCGGGTGCGGCTCAGCGTGTCGAGGAGCGCGCGCGTTCGGCTCGGCTCGTCGGGCCAGCGCTCGACCGCCGGCTCGCCGTGAGTCTCGGCATGAACCCGATGGAGCACGTTCCAGGTGAGCACACGCATGCGCGCGCCCTGATGCCACAGTCACGCCACGCGGGCTCGCTCGTCGTGAAGCACCGAGTCTGAGAGAGTGCGCCTCCCATGCGCCTCGCCCTCCTCACCGGGTTGCTCAGCCTCACCGCCACCGCCGCGCCTGAACGAATGGCCGTGGCCTACTTCGACAACGCCTCGGGTGACGCCACGCTCACGCCGCTGGGCCGCGGGCTCGCCGACATGCTCATCACCGACCTCTCGAACGTCGAGGCGCTGCAGTTGGTGGAGCGCGAGAAGCTGAACCTCGCCCTCGACGAGTTGAAGCTGTCGCAGTCGAAGTTCATCGACCCGAAGAACGCGCTCAAGCTGGGCAAGGGGCTCTCGGCCCGCTACCTGCTGGTCGGCAGCTTCACCGTGGTGACCGAGAACATGCAGCTCAACGCGCGCCTGCTCGACGTGCCGCAGGGCAAGGTCGTCTTCAGCGAAGGCGTCAACGGCAAGAAAGACGAGTTCTTCGCCCTCGAGAAAGAACTGGTCGACCTCGTCATCTCGAAGCTCGGCATCAAGCTGCAGCTCTCCGAGAAGTCGAAGCTGCGCAGCAACTCGACCGAGAGCTTCGACGCCTTTTCGAAGTACGCCGCCGGTCTGAGCGCGAAGGACGCGGGCGACGAAGCGAAGGCGCGCGAGCTGTTCGAAGCCGCGCTCGCCGCCGACCCGAACTACCGCGCCGCGAAGAGCGCCACCGAGCGCCTCGCTGTCATCTTCAAACGCGACGACGAGGCGAAGACCCAGAGCGCCGACGCCGCGCGCAAGTCACTCGACCCGAAGGCGAAGGACTTTCCCCAGAAGGTGTCGCTGCTGCTCATGTCGCTGCAGGAGTCGAAGGTGGAGGAGCAGAAGCGCAAGGTCGAGCTGCTCACCTGGCTGGCCGAGAACGACCTCACACCGCCGGCCGTGAACGGGCTGCCTGCCGTCGCCGTCGCGGGCCTGCAGGTCGTCTACCGTCACACCGATGACCCGACGCAGTGGGAGAACATACCGAAGGCGTGTGAGTACTTCGTCTCGAAGTACCCGACCGACGACTACCCGAAGTCGTACTGCCGCGGGCTGCTGCAGTCGCTGCGCTCCGAGACGACGCGCGACCGCGCCGAGGCCCAGAAGGAGTGGGACGAGGAGCGCGACTCCGACCTGAAGAACCTCGACCCCGAAGACTGGCGCATCTCGTTGCACAAGAACGAAGCCGCCATGCGCAAGCTCATCGCCCTCTACGCGTCCAAGGTGAAGAGATGAGAACGACCCTGATGGTGCTGGTGCTGCTCGTCGCCCGACTGGCCTTCGCCGAGGCGCCGACGGTCGCGATTCTGTACTTCGACTACGACGGCTCCGACGGCGAGCTCGCACCGCTGCGCAAAGGCCTCGCGCAGATGCTCATCACCGACCTCGCGGGCCGTGATTCGTACCGCGTCGTCGAGCGCGCCCGCCTGCAAGAGGTGCTGGCCGAGCTCGACCTGGGCAAGACGCAGAAGCTCGACCCGGCTGCGGCGCTCAAGGTCGGCAAGCTGCTGCAGGCGAAGTACATGGTGGTCGGCGGCTACTTCGCCATGGGCGGCACGCTGCGCATCGACGCGCGCGTCTTCGAGGTGGAGTCGACGACCACGCTCAAGGGCTTCGGCGCCACCGGCAAGAGCGACGACTTCTTCGCGCTCGAGCAGAAGGTCGCGGCCGACGCCGACGCGGTGTTGCTCGCGGCCATCGCGAAGGGCGCCTCTGCTCCACCACCGAAGCCGACGCTACCCACGGCCATCGCGAAGTCTGGCAAAGGCAAGGTGCCGCTCAAGGCGGTGAGCGCGTTGTCGAAGGCGCTGCAGTCGAAAGACGACCACGACGCTGCTCGCGCGAAGGCGCAGCTCGAAGAGGTCGTGAAGGCGAACCCCGACTTCCTGCTGGCGCGCCTCGAGCTCGCCGACCTCTCGCGGTAGACGAACCTTGACGCGTCAGGAGTCGGAGGCTCTCGTGCCACGCCATGACGCGTACACGACTCCTCGCCCTCGCCGTCCTCGTCACCACGCCCGCGTTCGCGAAGCCGCCGCCACCGGCGGTGCTGGCGAAGCTCGAGAAGAATGACGTCAAGCCGTTCGCCGCGAAGGTGAAGCAGGCCTGCGGGCCGACGGTGAAGGCCACGGTGAAGCTCGCCGCGCCACCCGACGCCGACTCGCGCCCCTACGCGGTGAAGGACGTGGGCGCTTTCCTCGCGCGCGCCGCCGCCTCGAAAGACCTCACGCGCAACGCGCTCGACCCGGTGGTCGAGGGGCTCAAGGCCGTGACGAAGGACGAGCTCGGGAAGACGGCGGTGAAGCAGGGGCTCAAGGAGGTCGTCGTCTACGCCGCCGTGGGTGATGGCTTCATTACCTTCGAGAACGGCGTGCTCACCGTCGCCAGCCACATCTTCGGAGATGGTGAAGGCACCAGCATTCCCGCCGACCTCGTCGAGAAGACGCTCGTGTGGGGACTGGAGATCGACGAGCCGCACGTCGGCCACCGCGTCGCGCTGCAGCACCGCCGCGCCATCGAGACCATCGAGGCGAAGGAGATTGCGCCGTTCAAGGAGAAGCTGAAGGCGTTCGCGCCGAAGACGACCGTGACGGTGCGCTACGACCCGCTCACCGACGCCGAAGACCCGCACTACGCCGTGAAGGACCCGGGCCACTACCTCGTGCGTGCCGGGCTCACCGAACACCAGCTGACCCTGTTCACGCTCACCCTGACGCTCGACGCGCTCAAGGCCGTCGCGAGTGACGACGCGGGCAAGGCAGCGCTGGCTTCCGAGTTGAAGGAGCTCGTCGTGCTGACGACGGTCGGAGAAGGCGTGCTCTCGGTGAAAGACGGCGTGCTGACCGTCGGCTCACACATCTTCGGAGACGGCCTCGGCAGCTCGATTCCTTCGTCGGCCATCGAGCAGGCGCTGCGCAACGGGCTCATGGTGAGCGACCCGGACTCGGGCGAGAAGCTGCCGCTCGGCCACCTGCTGGCGAAGCAGCGCATCGAGGCGAAGCACATCGCGCCGTTCAAGAAGAAGGTCGCCGAGGTGCTCGGCCCGTCGGTGACGGTGACGGCGAAGTACTCGCCCCCGCCGAAAGACGACCAGCCCGTGAAGGACGCGGCGAAATATCTCGCGCAGGTGGCCGACTCGACGAACTTCACCATCAACGGCCTCGACCAGGTCGTGGCGGCGCTCAAGGCGCAAGAGGGCCGCAAGCAGGTGAAGTCCATCGTCGTGTACGTGCTCGTCGGCGACTCGTTCGCGACGCTGTCAGACGGCGTGTTGAGCGTCGGCGGGCACGCGGTGATGGACGGGCTGGGCAGCTTCCTGCACGAGGAGCAGGTCGCCAGAGCGCTCAAACGCTGAAGTCGGTGATGTCGCCTACTGATGGACTCCGCTCCAGGTGGTTCGGGATGCTGCGCTCGGTCGCGGTCCTCAGAGTCGACAATGCAGAGCTCTTACGTGAGGTACGTTGAGTTCCCATGCCCAACGCAGGCGATTCTCCCCAGTACTCGCTCTTCAAGGTCGAGGAGCAGGCCCCAGTCGATGAATCACTGACGCCAACCACGTCGAGCCGGTTCAGCGATTTCATCGTCTACGTCGACGAGAGCGGAGACCACGGCACCGAGAAGCTAGACGCGAACTACCCCATGTTCGTTCTCGCGTTCTGCGTCTTCTACAAGCGGCACTACGCCGAGCGAGTGGTTCCTGCGCTTGAGAAGTTCAAGTTCAATCATTTTGGACACGACTTGGTCGTCCTGCATGAGCACGAGATTCGGAAGGAGACAGGAGCATTCCGGTTCGCGGATCGGGCCCAAAAGGAAGCGTTCCTCAACGAGCTCACGAGCATCATCGAGCAGAGCAACTTCATCCTCATCAGCTGCGTCATTAACAAGGAGGCGCTGAGGCGGGGAAGCGGGCCGCATCCGAATCCCTACAACCTAGCGCTCAGCTTCTGTTTGGAGGCACTCCACGAGTTGATGGAGGAGAAGGCGCAGGGCGCGAGGAGAACACATGTTGTGTTCGAGCGGCGTGGGGAGAAGGAAGATAAGGAACTTGAGCTTGAGTTTCGCCGCATCTGCGACGGCGAGAATCGGCAGCGCACCCAATTGCCGTTCACGATCGTTTTTGGTGACAAGCGCGTCAACTCTAGTGGTCTACAACTCGCCGATTTGGTCGCGCGGCCCATTGGACTCAGCGTCCTCCGTCCGACTCAAGTCAATCGAGCGTTTGAGGTACTCAAGCGGAAGTTTTTCTGCGCCGGGGGACGAAAGAACCTTGGCGTGGAGTACCAAGGCAAGGGCCTCAAGGTTCTTCCGGCTCCAGAAAGCGAAAAGCCCCGGTGAGTCTCACCGAGGCCAGACGCCGACCGGGAACCCCCAGTCCACTTGTGTCGATTTCTTACATCACTCCGCACGCATCGCAAGCAAGATGAGCATTGATACGGCGACAAGTTGTGAATCCGGCAATCAGAGCCGCGCGAACTTCCCTGTCCATTCAACACACGAACTTTCCTGCTGTTTGCTCGTTGACGCTACTGGCAGGCCACGAAGTGCAGTTGCTGCAGCATGCCTTCGCTCGCCGTGAAGTAGCCGCCGCCGGGGTTCCAGCAGACCGATTCGCCTTGCGCCTCTCCGGCAGGGAACGCCGAAACCGGCACGCGTGAGAACGGCGCCGTGAAGATGGCGTCGAACGAGCTCGCGCCCGCGGGCAGCACGAATTGGTACAGCGTGCTGTACGAGCGGAGCAGCAGCGTCGTGCCGCACGGGTCGATGTCTCCGCCGGTGATGGGCAGGTCGAGGCCGTCGGGCACCGCCATCATCGCGATTCGCGTCATCACGTTCGGGCTCACCGGCATCAGCGGCGCCGTCGCCTTGTAGGCCGTGCTCTTCGTGCCGAACTGCTGCTTGCTGACGATGTAGAGGTCGCCCGTCAGCGGGTGAATGAGCAACGTCTCGGCGTCGGTCTTGAGGTTGTTCGGGTACGCGAGCTCGAACCGTTCTGACGGCAGCGTGACCGTGCCCAGTGACGTGCCCGCGGGAATGACTGGCTCGGTGACGCGATAGACCGCGTACGTGAGGTTCGACGACCCGTTGTCGCCAATCTCTCCGACGTAGAGACAGGTGCCGGCCGGGCACGGCCCGATGGCCATGTCTTCCCAGTCGAGGTTCGTCGCGCCCATGAGGTTGATGGTGCCGATGGTGGCGCCGTTGGTGCGCATGACCGTGAGGGCCGCTGCGCCGCCGGAGTCGTTGTGGCCGTAGAGCACGCCCGGGTTCTGGCGACTCGCCGCGAGCCCGGAGATTTCGTTCAGGCTGATCATTCCCATGTTCTGCACGGAGCCGTACGCCGTGCAGCGGCCGCAGATGGAGCCGCCGTCGGGCAACATCAGCCCCGCGTCGATCGTCACGCCTGCGTCCATCGAGACACCTGCGTCCATCGAGACACCTGCGTCCATCGTCACGCCTGCGTCCATTGTCACGCCTGCGTCCGTCGTCACGCCTGCGTCAATCGTCACGCCTGCGTCCATCGTCACGCCTGCGTCCGTCGTCACGCCTGCGTCCATCGTCACGCCTGCGTCCGTCGTCACGCCTGCGT
>JAEUJR010000572.1 GCA_016793585.1 Archangium sp. | reverse complement strand
CCAGCGTCGTCTGCTACTGGGCGGTGCAGCTCAAGAACCGGCTCGGCTACGACGACAGCCTCGACGCGTTCGGCGTGCACGGCGTGGGCGGCATTCTCGGCGCGCTGCTCACCGGCGTCTTCTGCTTCACCCCGGTGAAGGGCGTGCTCGACGGCGAGTTCGCGCAGCTGGGCAAGCAGCTGCTCGGCGTGGGCGTGGCCATCGTCTTCGCCGGCGGAGCGACGTTTCTCATCGCCTCCCTTCTCAAGCGCACCATGGGGCTGCGGGCCACCGAGCAGGAGGAGCGCGATGGACAAGATCTCCACGTGCACGGCGAGCGCGGGTACCATTTCGATCAGACGTGAGCAGCCGGAGACACCCATGAAGATGATCATCGCCATCATTCGTCCCGAGCGGCTCGAGGCCGTCGAAGAAGCGCTCGGCGCCGTGCTCGACGAAGGCGACAACTACCGCATCACCATCGACACCGTCGAAGGGCGCGGCCGGCAGGAGGGCGAGGTCGAGCTCTTCCGCGGCCAGCAGGTGCGCGTGCGCAACGTGCAGAAGACCCGCATCACGCTCTTCGTGAACGACGCTTACGTCGAGAAGACCCTCGCGGCGATTCAGAAGGGCGCGCGCACCGAGCCCAACGGCGCCGTCGGCGACGGGAAGATCTTCGTCATGCCCGTCGAAGAGGCCGTGCGCATTCGCACCGGCGAGCGCGGCGGATCGGCGATCTGACCCGTGACGTTCGAGCTGGAGCAGTGGGTCAACGGCCCCATCGACGCCGTGTACGCGCTGCTGAGTGACCCGAGTCGGCTCTCGGTGCTGCACCCGCTCATCGAGCAGGTCACCGTCACGCACCGGGACGAGACGCGCGTCGAGGTCGACCTCTTCGAGCACGTGCCCATGGGCCCGTTCCGCATTCCCAACGCGTACCGCGCGACCTACTTCGTGCACCCCGAAGCGCCGCGGCGGCTGCGCGCGAGAGGCGAGAGCTTTCCCAAAGTCGTCATCGACGCCGAGTACACGCTCGAGCAGCAGGGCGAGCGCACGCGCGTCTCGGAGCGCACCACCGTCAGCGCACTGCTCGGGCTGAAGGGCTTCGTCGCCAGAACTGCGCGCGAGGCGCATCGGAAGCAGCTCGCGAACCTGTCAGAGTACTTCGATGCCCTTCCTCGAACAGCTGCAGGTGTACTTCCGCGGTGAGCGCATCGAGGCGTTGTTCTTCATCGCTCCCGCCGCGCTGATTCTCTTCGTCGTCGCCGGCGCCGCGGTGAAGAGCGAAGGCGGCGCGTTCGGGGTCGGCATGGCCGTGCCCATGGTGCTCTTCGGCCTCGTCGCGCTCGGCACCGGGCTCGCGGTGGGGCTCCGCACGCCGTCACAGGTGGCGGCGCTCGAGGCCGAGTTCGCCGCCGCGCCGAAGGCGATGGTCGAGAAGGAGCTGCCCCGCATGCGAAAGGTGAACGCGAACTGGCCCATCTACCTCGGCACGTGGACGGCGCTGGTGCTGGTCGGGCTCGCGCTGCGCTTCGGGCTGAAGGCCGAGTGGGCGCACGGCGTCGGGCCCGGCCTCATCATCGTCGGCGCCATGGGCTTCCTCATCGATGGCTTCGCCGAGCGACGGTCGCGCCCGTACACCGCCGCGCTCGAGGCGCTCGCCCAGCAGCACGGCGTCGAGGTCGGCCCGAAGTGAACGCGCTCCTGCTTCCTGCGCGACGATGAGCGGAAGCCGCCAAGCTGCTACTGTGCACTCGATGGATCCAACTGATCCCAGAGATTGCGATGCGCTCGACCTTCGCCCGGTGTGGCGTGAGCAATACCCGAGCTCGGGACCAGCCTGGGACCGCGCCATCGAGATGGGGATCGATCCCGCGCAGTTGCTCCACAATCTCTCGCTCACGCCAATGGAGCGAATCCTTCAACTGCACGAGATGACGAAGACCTATGAACGCCTCCACGGAGCGGCCCTCTCAGAACACGCCCGAGTTGCTCGACCGGTTGGTGGCGGCGAAGGTTGACTTGGTCGTGATTGGTGGAGTCGCTGCCGTGGCCGGGGCTCGACTCAATTCACGAAGGACCTCGACATCACCGCTCCATTCACGCTCGAGAATCTCGAGCGGCTGATGTCGGTCCTCAGACCGTTGACGCCCCGCTTCTATCAGACGCTTGGCAAGCCACTCGTGAACCGCACCGTCGAAGACCTCTCGACGTTCCGGAATCTCTATTTCCAGACCGATCTTGGAATCATCGACATTCTCCGCACCGTTCCTCCCATCACCTCGTGGGAGGAGATCTCAACGCGAGCTGTCGAGTTGCCGGTTCACCAGCATTCACTGCGAGTGATCGGATTGGACGATCTCATCGCGGTGAAGAGGCACGTTCGGCGAGCGAAAGACCTGGTGGTTGCGGCCGAGCTCGAAGCGGTGCGGGAGCGGCGAAACGCTGCTGCTAACGATCAGTCGCGCAACAGCTGAAAGCCCATGGCGCGTTTCCCTGCGGCGCGGGCAGCGGTCACCCAGAGCATCATCATCGGCTCGAGCACGCGCGCCTGCTTCAGCGGGCCGGCGAACACCGGCTCGAAGCCGACGTCCTTCACGAGCTGCGAGACGACCTCACGGCCGGCTGCGTCGTCACCGCAGAAGAAGTTCGCCGCCGGCCCACTTCTGTACACCGGCGTCGCCAGGTTCTCGGCGCCCTGGGCGTTGAACGACTTGAACACCTTCGCGCCAGAGAGCTTCTTGGCGAGCTCTTCGGCCCACGACGTCGTGTGCCCGTAGGTCAGCGAGAAGCCGGGACCGACGTGGTTGGTGCAGTCGATGACCAGCTTGCCCGTGAAGGTCGACCCCGCCGCGAACGCCTCGACGGCCTGCGCCGGAATCGCGATGGCGATGACGTCGTTCGCCGCGACCGCCTCGGCCGGCGTCGCGATGCGCGCACCGGTCTCCTTCGCGAGCGCCTGCACCTCGGCGTCGTTCGGCGAGCGCACGCCCATCGTCACGGCGTGACCCGCCTTCGCCCACGCGCGCACGAGGCCTCCGCCGATGTTGCCCGCGCCGATGACGGCCACCTTCCGCGAGGGCGCCGACTTCACGATGGCTGCCGCGCGAGCGCCGTCACCCTCGAGCCTGATGCCGATGCGGCGCCCGAGCTTCTCGACCATGGCCAGGTGAATCCACAGCACTGCAGCGGGCTCGAGCAGCCGCGCGTTCTTCAGGGCTCCCAGCTCGACGGCGTCGAAACCCAGGCCGTTCGCGAGGCCACGCACCGTCTTTCTCGCCTCGGCGTCGTCGCCGCACAGGAACATCGTCGTCGCGCGGCCGCCCACCTTCGGGTTCGCCATCACCTCGACGCCCACGGTGTTGAAGCACTTCACCACCTTCGCCTGGGGTACCAGCCGCTGCAGCGTCTCGGCCCCCGAGTCCGAGTGACCGACCGCCAGCGCGAGGCCCGGGAGGAGCGGGTTGGAGGCGTCGACGACGATCTTCCCCGTCATCGGCCCCGTCGAGGCGACGACCTGCTCGAGCGCGCCGAACGGCGTCGCGAGCACCACCACCTCTGACGCCGCGACGGCCTGCGCGACGGTGACGGCGCCGGGGACCTTCTCCGGCGCTCGCACGCCGTACGTCACCGCGTGGCCTGTCTTCGTGAAGGCGGCTCCGAGCGTCGAGCCGACGTTTCCTGCGCCGATGATTGCGATGTTCATGGGGCTCCTCGAAGGAAAGCGACCGAAGGTGTGACCGGTCACGACTTCATGCCAGTTCATTCGCTGCAAGGTTGCGTTTCGTCCGGCGAGATGGTCGCGCCCCGCCCGTTCGGGTCTTCGCCCCGGCGTGCAGGCCCGGCGCTGCGTGCTCGGCCGCTGTGACGAAGAGCTGCCGCAGCCACGCATGGTCGGGCGACGAGTCTTGCCGCGGGTGCCACAGCAGGCTGAGCGCGTACGGCTTGAGCGGCAGCGGCGTCTCGAGCACCACGAGGTCGAAGGTGTTCGCGAGGCGCCGGGCCATCCGCTCCGAGATGGTGAGCACCGCGTCGGACTCCGAGACGAGCTGTAGTGCCGAGAGGAAGTACGGCACCGCCCGCGTCACCCGCCGGTGTTTGCCGCGCTCGGCGAGCAGGTCGTCGAGGTAGCCGCCCGGCTTGCCGCGTGGCGCGACCTGCAGGTGGTCGAGCGAGAGGAAGGTCTCGAGGTCGAGCCGGCCCTTCGCCGCGGGGTGGCCCTTGCGCAGCACGCTCACGAAGCGGTCGGTGAACAACACGCGCGTGCGCAGCTCAGGAGGGAGATCGGCGTAGATGCCCACCGCGAGGTCGATGCTGCCCTCACGGAGCAACGCCGCGTCGTCGGGCGCCGTCGGCAGGAAGCGGAGCAGGGCACCAGGCGCTTCTCTGCGCGCGAGCGTGTCGAGCGTCGACCCGAGCACCGTCACCACGTGGTCAGTCGCGTTGACGCGAAACTCCCGCTGCAGGGCACGCGGCTCGAAGGCCTGCTGCGGACTCAGCAGCGCCCGCACGCGGGTGAGCGCCGTGTTCACCTCTTCTTTGAGCGCGAGCGCCCGCTGGGTCGGCACCATGTCGCGCCCGGCCCGAACCAGCACCTCGTCGCCCAGCGTCGAGCGGAGCCGCGCGAGCGCATGACTCATCGCCGGCGGGCTCAGGCCGACCCGCTTCGCCGCGCGCGACACACTGCCCTCCTGCAGCAGGGCGTCGAGGGTCTCCAGCAGGTTGAGGTCGAGGTCCATTTCATGATTGCAGCACATGAAATGACTGGCTGCACGACGTTCATTGGCCGCAACAGTCGGGCCGACACACCATGGGCGCGTTCCAGACACCCCCACCGGAGCCGTGCCATGAGCCTCAAAGACCCGAACGTCACCAACCCGAAGCACCACAAGCGCGTCGCCATCGTCATCTCGAACCCTGCCGTCTCGACCACGACGAAGTGGCCGGTCGGCTTCTGGTGGAGCGAGCTGACCCACCCGTACTTCGCCTTCACCGAGGCGGGCTACGACGTGGAGATCTTCAGCCCCGAAGGTGGCAGGTGTGAAGCCGACGGCATGAGCGACCCGCGCGACGCCTCGGGCTATTCGTCGAGCGACCTCATCAGCATGGGCTTCATCGCGACCCCGAAGCTCGCCGCGCTCGTCACCGACACGAAGCCCGTCGCGAGCATCGACGTCTCGAAGTTCGACGCCATCGTCGTGGCCGGCGGGCAGGCGCCGATGTTCACCTTCGAGAAGGCCGTCTCGCTGCAGAAGAAGTTCGTCGAGTTCTACGAGGCCGGGAAGCTGGCGGTCGCGCTCTGCCACGGCGTCGCGCTGCTCAAGTTCGCGAAGCTGTCGAACGGCGAGCTGCTCGTGAAGGGCAAGACGGTCACCGGTTTCGCCAACGTCGAGGAGGACTTCGCCGACAACGCGGTGTGGGGCATGGGCCTGTTGCCGAAGACCACGCACGTGATGCCGTGGCGCATCGAAGACGAGCTCGAGAAGGCGGGCGCGAACTTCGTGCAGGCCGGGCTGTGGCGCGGCTTCGCGGTGCGTGACGGCAACCTCATCACCGGGCAGCAGAACTTCTCGGGCACCGAGACCGCCGAGCTCGTCATCGAGACCCTGGGGCGCTGACCGGTGCGAACGCTCCTGCTCTTCATCGCGCTCGCGTTCGCGGGCTGCGCCACCACCTCCAACACGACGAGATCGACCATGCCGCAGACCTTCATTCTCGTTCATGGCGCCTTCGCCGACGCCCACGCTTTCGACGCGGTGAAGCCAATGCTCGAGGCGCGTGGCCACCGCGTCATCGCCGTCGACCTTCCCGGCCACGGCGCCGATACGACCGCGCTGAAGGACCTCTCGCTCGAGAAGTACGTCACGTCGGTTCAGGCGCTCGTCGAGGCGCAACCGGCTCCGGTCGTGCTCGTCGGCCACAGCATGGCGGGCCTGGTGGTCGCGCAGGTGGCGGAGCGCGCCCCTTCGAAGGTGCGTCAGCTCGTGTTCGTCGCGGCGTACCTGCCGAAGAGCGGGCAGTCGCTCGAGGACCTCGCGAAGGGCGACCCCACCAGCCTCGTCGGCCAGAACATGCAGTTCGCCGCCGACTACTCGACCGTCACCATCAAGAAGGAGGCGCTCGCCGACGCGCTGGCGGCCGACCTTCCGAAAGAGGTGCAGGCCTTCATCGTCGCGGGTCACAAGCCCGAGCCGCTCGCGCCATTTCGGGGAAAGGTGACGCTCACCGACGCGGCGTTTGGTTCGGTGCCGCGCAGCTACGTCTTCACCACCGCCGACCGTGCGGTCACGCCCTCGCTGCAGCAGCAGCTGGTCGCGGCCTGGCCGAACACGAAGACCGCGAGCCTCGCCACCGGCCACCTGCCGTTCCTCTCGCAACCGCAGGCGTTCGTGAACGCGCTGCTCGACCTCACCACGCGCTGAAGGCCCACCATGTCCACCGAACCCGTCACCGTCGTCGTGACCCGCCGCGTGAAGGCTGGCCGCGAGAAGAACTACGAGGCCTGGCTCGAGAAGCTTCTCGAGCAGGCGAAGCAGCTGCCGGGCTACCTCGGCACGACGGTGACGCGGCCGTCGGGCGCGAACCGCGAGTACACCAGCGTCTTTCGCTTCGACTCGGTGGAGCACCTGCGCGGCTTCGAGCAGAGCGAGCTGCGCCGGAACGCGCTGCTCGAGGTGACCGAGTTCGTCGAGGCCGACGCGGTGTGGAACCAGCTCACGGGCCTCGAGTTCTGGTTCACGCCACCGCCGGGAACCGTGGTGCCCCAGCCATCGCGGTTTCGCATGGCGCTCGTGATGATCGCCGTCGTCTACGGTCTCGTCTTCAGCATCGGCTCGCTCGTGGCTGCCGTGCTCTCGACCGCGCCGATGCCGCTGCGGCTGCTCGTCACCATCACCATCGAGGTCTTCCTGATGACCTACGTGCTGATGCCGCGGCTGACGAAGGCGCTGGCGTCATTCATCTACCCCCGGCCGAAGAGGGGCTGACCGATGCTGCCGATGCTCGTGCTGACGTTGCTGGGGCAGGTGAACGCCGAGGTGCTCAAGCCCGCGCCGTGGAGGCCGGGCGTCTCGCTGGGCGCCGATGGAACGTTCTTCTTCTCGCGAGGAAACGTCGTGTACCTCGACACGGGCGGCACGCTGCGCGCGCAATGGCAGTCGGTGCACGCGCCAGACGAGTCGGGTGAGTCGTGGGTGAAGCAGCGCGTGTTCGCAGTGGTGAACGGGCGCTACGCCGAGACAGGGCGCGGGGCCTTCGTGAACCAGACCTTCGCGCACGCGCGGTGGACGGCGATGTGGCACCCGCGCGTCGGCTCCGACGTCTTCGTGCAGTACCAGACCAACCTGTTCCTGCGCATGCAGGCGCGAGCGGTCGGCGGGCCCGGTGTTCGCGTCGAAGCGATTCACACGAAGCACTTCGCGCTCTGGGGCGGCAGCACGGTGATGTTCGAGTACGACCGGCTGTCTCCACTCGCGGGCAGCACCGACCCGCTCGAAGACGTCGACGTGCGCTGGTCGAACTACCTCACATTGCGGCTCTCGCTCTTCGACGCGCATCTGCTCGTGCAGAACACGACCTACGCGCAGCCGCGGTTCGATGCCTTCGCCGATGCCCGGTTCCTCAACGAGACCGAGGTCATGGCGAAGGTCGCCGAGCCCTTCATGCTGGGCCTGACGGTGAGCGTGCTGCACGACACACGCCCACCGGAGACCGTCGTTCCCACCGACCTGCGGCTCTTCGCCGTCGTTCGGTTCACGCTCGACCTTCACTGAGCCCAGCGCATGGCCTCGAGGCTGTCGGCGATGGTGACGCCCTCGGCCTTCAGCGCCTCGAGGGCACTGCTCCTCGCCTGGTCGGAGCCCGCCGCTACGCCGCTGCGCACGAGCGTGACGCGATAGCCGCGGTTGAGCGCGCCACGGCTCGTCCACGTCACGCAGCCGTCGGCGAACACGCCCGTGATGACGAGGTGGGTGACCTGCTTCTCGCGCAGCGCCGCGTCGAAGGCCGCGTTGCTGAACACGTCGGGAGCGTCTTTCTCGAACATCGCGTCGGCGTCGATGGGCGCCCGCGGATCCCACGCGGCGCCGGGCGTGCCCCGAACGGTGGCGCCGTTGCGGAAGAGATTGCCCACGTCAGCCGAGGTGTAGAGGTTCTCGATGCGAATGACAGGCAGCCCCTGTGCGCGCGCCGACGCATGGAGGGCTGTCGCCGTCTCGAGCAGCGGCTGCACCTGCTCCTGCTTCACGGGCATGTTCCCGTCGGCTTCGAGCAGGTCACGTTGCAGGTCGAGCACGATGAGGGCGGTGGTCGGCTTCTCGTACGGGCCGATGGGTTCACCTTCGGTCGCGAGGCAGCCAGTGAGGGTGAGGAGGATGACTGAGAGGCGCAGCATGGTGACTCCGTGGTTTGGCCGAACAGTGTTCGGAAACGAGCGCGACGAACCCGGTCGCGTGCGGGGTGAAACCGTCAGTCAGCGAGGTCGAGGCCGCGCACGAGGGCCTGCAGACCCGTGCGATCGGCGGCCCGGAAGTCGGCGTCGAAGCCGTGCAGGTGGGTGACCTGAAGCATGGCCATGCCGTGCGCCGCGGCCCACAACACGTACGACACCTGCTCGACGGTCGCCTGGGTCGCTCGTCGGCCTGCCGCGCCGAGCGCTTCTCGAACGCCGTTCATCACCACGGCGTAGGGCGAGGCCGAAGGAACCGACTCCGCGAAGCTCTGGCGCGCAGACTCGAGGCGCCCGAAGAGCAGCAGAAAGTCCTCCCGGTGTTCGCGCGCGAAGTCGACATAGGCGAGCCCCACCTCGACCAGCGCCACGGCCGGCGTCCTTCCCTTGTCAGCCGCCTTCAGGAGCGCCGCGCCGAGCCGATTCGAGGCCTCACCCGCGAGCGTCGTCAGCAGGTCTTCTCGGCTGTCGAAGTACTCGTAGAGGCTGGCGGGGCTGAACCCGGCCGACGCCGCGACCGCTCGCAGGCTCACCTTCTCGTGGCCCTCTTCGACGATCAACGCGCGCGCAGCCTCGAGAATGCTCCGCCGCGGGTCGTCGCTCTTGGTGGGTCTGGCCATGGGCTCCGTCCTTCCCGAACACTGTTGGGAATAAGCCGAACAGTGTTCGGCGTCAAGACGGGGTGATGAATCGGGCCTGACGAGCGGGTCACTTCGAGAACAAGTCGGCGACTTCGTTCAGTGACGACACCAGTCTCGCGCCGGCCTGCTCGAGCCGTTCTGCCGATTGGTGGCCGCTCGGCACCACGAGGCACTGCATGCCCAGGGTCTGCGCCACGTGCAGGTCGTGGTCGGTGTCTCCGATGAGCAGCACCTCGTCGGGAGCGTGCGCCAGCTCGGCGAGCCACTGCCGCCCGAGCTCCAGCTTCCCGTCGGCGTAGTGGTGGTCGAGCCCGACCAGCTTCACGAACTTTCCCGTCACGCCCAGATGCCGCGCCTGCGCCTCGAGCCGCGATTGCTGACTCGCCGAGAGCACGCTCATCGAAATGCCCTTCGCCTGGAGCGCGTCGAAGACGTCGTGCGCGCCGGCTTGCAGCTCGCACTCGTGCTGGCGCGCCTGGTAACCGTGAATGAACGCCGTGCCGACCTGCTCGAAGGGCGTGCGCTCGAAGTCGAAGCCGAGCTTTCGGTAGTAGTCGACGACGGGGAAGCTGAAGAGCGCCTGGTAGCGGGCCTCGTCGACTGGCGGCAGCCCGTGCTCCGAGAGCAGCGCGTTCATCACCTCGACGCAGAGCCACGCGTCGTCGAGCAACGTTCCATTCCAGTCCCAGATGACGTGGCGAGGGGTGCGCATCGACCGCCTCCTACCGGCCCGTCGTGAAGAAACCATGAAGATCCGCTGAGACCCCGGTGCCACACTCGGGCTCACCTTGGCCGACCATGCCGGCATCACCCACCGGAGGTCTCTCATGACGAAGTCGATGACGTGGAAACGAACGCTGGTCACCGGAGCGATGCTCTTCATCGCCGCGTGCGCGCTCCGAAGCCCCGAGCAGCAGTACCACACGGTCTCCGCGACGCCCGTGCTCAGCCCCGAAGAGACGACGGCCGAGCCCAGCCCCACCACGACGACGCGCGTACCGGCGATGGTGCTCAAGGACTACGGCGTCAACCCCACCATCGAGACGACGGCCGAGCCCATCAGCACCTTCGCAGCCGACGTCGACACCGGCTCGTACACGCTCGCCCGCAGCTACCTCGAGCGCGGCGTACTGCCTGACGAAGCGGCCGTGCGCGTCGAGGAGTTCGTCAACGCGTTCGACTACGGCTACCAGGCGCCGAAGGAGCAGGCCTTCGCAGTGCAGGTCGAGGCGTTCCCCTCGCCGACGCGCAAGGGCTACCACGTGCTTCACGTCGGCGTGAAAGCGCGCGAAGTGGCGAAGGCCGACCGCAAACCGTCACACCTCATCTTCACCATCGACGTCTCGGGCTCGATGGCGAGCGAGAACCGTCTGGGCCTCGTGAAGAAGGCGTTGGGCCTGCTGGTGAACGAACTCGACGGTCGCGACAAGGTCTCGCTCGTCGTCTACGGCTCCGAGGCGCACGTGGTGCTGCCGCCGACGCCTGCGACGCAGAAGGAGAGCATTCTCGCCGGCATCGACGCGCTGAAGCCCGAAGGCAGCACCAACGTGCAGGCCGGCCTCTCGCTCGCGTACGACCTGGCGATGAAGGGCTTCGTGCCCGGCGGCATCAACCGCGTCATTCTCTGCAGCGACGGCGTCGCGAACAACGGCGTCACCAACGCAGGCGACATCTGGCAGACGGTGAAGGGCCGCGCGTCTGAAGGCGTCACGCTGTCGGCCATCGGCTTCGGGCTCGGCAACTACAACGACGTGCTCATGGAGCGCCTCGCCGACATGGG
>JAEUJR010000565.1 GCA_016793585.1 Archangium sp. | reverse complement strand
CGTCCGATCGTCGAGACCCGCCTTCCTCGGCGGGTGTGGCGATCTCTGCGATCTCTCTTGGGCCACGCCTGGGGCACATCGTTTGCGATGCGGCTGCTCCGGCTGCAGCGGGAATGGGTCTCGCGCAGACGACGGAAGGTGAAAGGGATGGGCGGCGTGATGAACAAGGTCTCGGAGAAGTTGAAGGCGGTGGCAGCGGCGGTGGCGGCCATCGAGAAGCAGTTCGGGCGGGGGAGCGTGATGACGCTGGGTGACGAGGGCGAGGTGGCGCCGGTGCAGGTGATTCCCACGGGGTCGGTGGGGCTCGATCGGGCGCTGGGCGTGGGCGGGTACCCGCGAGGGCGCGTGGTCGAGATCTTCGGCAACGAGTCGTCGGGCAAGACGACGTTGACGCTGCACGCGATCGCGCAGGTGCAGGCGCAGGGCGGAGTGGCGGCCTTCATCGACGCAGAGCACGCGCTCGACGTGGCCTACGCGCGGAAGCTGGGCGTGCGCGTCGAAGAGCTGCTCATCTCGCAGCCCGACACCGGAGAGCAGGCGCTCGAGATCACCGAGCACCTCGTGCGCAGCGGCGCGGTCGATCTGATCGTCGTCGACTCGGTGGCGGCGCTGGTGCCGAAGGCCGAGATCGAGGGCGAGATGGGCGACGCGCACATGGGCGTGCAGGCGCGGCTCATGAGCCAGGCGCTGCGCAAGCTGACGGGCGCGGTCAGCCGCTCGGGCACCACGATCATCTTCATCAACCAGATTCGCATGAAGATCGGCGTCGTCTTCGGCAACCCCGAGACGACGACGGGCGGCAACGCGCTGAAGTTCTACTCGTCGGTGCGCTGCGAGATTCGCCGCGCGGGCAACCTCAAAGACGGTGAGAACGTCATCGGCACGCGCACGAAGGTGAAGGTGGTGAAGAACAAGGTGGCCCCGCCGTTCCAGGAGGCCGAGTTCGACATCATCTACAACAAGGGCATCAGCCGCGCGGGCGAGGTGCTCGATCTCGGTGAGAAGCTCGGGCTCGTCGAGAAGTCGGGCAGCTTCTACTCGCTCGACAAGGAGCGCCTGGGCCAGGGCCGCGAGCGCTGCATCGAGTGGCTGCTCTCGAACCCGCAGAAGCTCGAAGAGCTCGCCGCGCGGGTGTTGTCGACGCCGCGCAAAGAGACCGAGAGCGCTCCGCAGGAAGCGGCGGCCTGATCATGCTCTCGCTCGCGCTGACGTGGGTGGTGCTCTCGGCGAGGACGCCAGCCTTCACTCCGGCGTCGATGCTGACGTGCGAGCCGTCGCGCGGCGTGAAGGTCGAGCGCGTGGTGCGGGAGCGTCATCGCCGGCCGATCGCGCGGCCGTTCACGCAGTGGCTGCGGCGCTTCAGGGCGCGTTGATCGATGCGCGGCAGGGAGTGACGAGCACGCTCCCGCCGCGACGCCTCACCGCAGGCGCGCGAGCAATTTGTCGACGTCGCGGCGCACCGTGCCTTCCGCGTCGAGAAACTCGATGCCCATGCCCGAGGCGTCGCCGACGCGGCGCACCCAGGCCACCCGGCCCTTGAGCCGCAGCGAGAAGAGCGACGAGGGTGGGCGCACGACGAGCTCGACGACCTCGTCGACCTCGAGCGGGTCCCACGTGCGCACGAAGGCGCCGCCGTGCGAGAGATCGGCGAGCCGTTCGCGGCGTGACGTCTTGCCGTGCAGCAGTTTGATCGGCAGCTCGACCTGTACGCGGCGCTCGAGGCGGGTCGTCTCGGCCGAGACCTCGTTGCGCGCGAACTGCAGCATGCGGCCGATGGTGGCGTCGTCGTCAGCCTGGAAGTCGACGCCGAAACACTCCGAGAGCTGCTTCGAGCCCTTGCGCCGCGCCCACGCGACCTGGCCTTCGAAGGTGAACTCGCGCGGCGGCTTGCGAACGCGCACCGTCAACGTCACGAATTCACCGAGCGCGCCGGGCGGCTGCCCGTCGACCGAGAGGCCGCCCAGCTTGCCGTTTGGGTAGAAGCGGGGCAGCAGATCGCCGGGTGTCGAGACGATCAGCTGCAGCTTCTGGCGTGAAGAAACCGTCACCGTCAGCCGATCAGTTCTGCGGCCCCTGCTGGAGCAACAGCACGTTGTCGAGCTCGGGCTGACCGGTCACCAGCTTCGACTTGAGGCGCGCGTGCGTCGCCCAGAGTCGGCCGTTCGCGTACACGCCATCTGCGAAGAAGCCGACCGCGCCTTCGGTGGCGAGCGGCGTCTGAACGCTCCATGCCGAGGTGCGGCGGGCGAGCTTGAGATCGCCGCGCGTCGCGTCCTGGTAGACGGCCCACACCTGGCCCGACTGCGGCCCGAAGACGATGGCCGTGTCGGTGCCCACGAAGCCCTGCTCACCGGGCCGCGCCATGTCGACGCCGTTGTCGATGGTCTCGAGCGTGACGCCCGTCTGTAGCTGGGCCGCGAGGTAGAACTTGAGGCTCTTCGTCGAGAAGTCGTGGAAGGCGATCGCGATCTGCTTCGTCGCCGGCTCGATCTTCACGTCGGGGAAGTAGCCCGTGTCGCCGACGCCATCGATGAGGACCGGCATGCCACGCACGTTCTGGGCGTCGACCTGAACCGCGTAGAGATCCCCGTCGGGCACCACGCGACCATTCACCGTCGGCCCGCTGCGCTGCATGTACGCGATGACGGCGGTCTTGCCGTTGAACGCGAGCGAGGCGAACACGCCCGTGCCGAGAGGGATGTCGATGAGCTGGCTGGGGTTGTACTTCTTGCCGCACTTCGGCCCGTTCGAGCTGACGCAGACCTCGGTGTTCATGTCGCACGCCGGCATGCAGCCCATGGCGGTGGTGAGGCAGGCGGGGCCGTTGCCGGTGTCGGCGCAGGTGTTGGTGCAGCCATCGCAGGGCGGGGGCGGCTTGGGCAGGCACGCCACCACGCGAATCGTCCAGTCGGCGTCGGAGCGAGGGTTGGCGACCTTCGCCCGCGCGAACTTGAGCGCGGTGAGATCCTTCAGCGCTCCGCTCGGAGTCGGGGCAGGGCAGTCGGCCGCGTTGAAGTTCGCGCCGGCCGATCGCATGAAGTACGCGATGCCGGGCAGGCCATCGGAGTCGATGGCGATGGAGGAGTAGAGGCCAACGTCTCCACTCGCGCCGTCGATGGTGTGGGTGGCCCAGCTGCTGCCTTCCCGCACGGCCACTTTGAGGTCTCCGTTGGTCACGTCGTAGTAGCTGACGTAGGCGCGCGCGCCCGAGGTCGCGATGTCGGTGTAGCGGCCGACGTCGGGGCCCGGCTCGACGACGCCGCCGCGGGCGCCCGAAGGCCCGTAACGCACCTGGCCCTGAGGAACGCCATCGACGTAGTCGACGCCCACACGGGTGCCGGTCGCGTCGTAGCGGTACACGACGAGATCGCCGTACTTGCCGTCGTACATCGAGGCGAGCAGGCCTTCGGTGCCGTTCGCGGCGAGGGCCGAGAAGCGGCCGATGTCGTTCGACACGAGGCCCGGCAGCTCGGCGCACACGCACTTCACGTCGGGCAGCTTGCACGTGTCCCAGATGTTCCGGTTGTCCTTGAACGTCGCGATGAAGCCGGCGTTGCACGTCATCGGGCACGCGGCCTCGGCGCGGCCTTCGGGGTTCGCGTAGTTCTGGCAGCGGCCCGTCGCAGGAACACAGCCTTCACCCGCCGCGCAGGTGCCGCTGCAGGGAAGCTCGCCGAGACACTCGCCCTGGAAACACGAACGGCCAGCGGGGCATTCGCCGAGGGCGCCGCACTGCTCGTGACGGCAGCGCTTGGTGGTGGTGGTGCCGTCGTTGAAGTCGACGCACTTGCGATCGCCGACGTCTCCGCAGTCGACGTCGGTGGTGCACTCGTTGAATCGATCGGCGCAGCGGGGCGGGTTGCGCGCCGTCTGACAGCCCTGGCCGGGGCAGCAGTCAGCGTCGGTCGTACAGAGGCGATCGACGAACATGCAGCAGGTGACGCCCGGTTTGTCCTTGGGCTCCTTGCACGCGTAGTGATCGCCACAGGCCGTCTGCGAATCGCAGGCATCGGGCTCGGTCGCCTTGGCGCCGTCGACCCCCAAACACACATTCTTCGGCTTCACCGGTGGCTCGCTGCAGCTCTTGCAGCCAGACAGGGAACCACCAAGCGTGCCGACGCACAGCACCACGAGCCAACGCTGGAACATGCAGCCATCCTACACACACTCCCTCAGGGAGCGGGAGCGGCTCTTTCGTCACCGCCATCACCTTCGCCACCGTCGCTCGCAGCCTCGTGCCGCAGCGTGTCGGAGCCGGCGTCGAGCCCGGTTCGGCGAAGGGACTGTCGTGACCAGCCCGCGTCGAGCGGCGCGCAGTCGGGCGCGAGAGCCAGCGGCGCTTCGAGCACGAGTGACGCCCCACAGGCGCTGATGACCGCGGGGAAGCTGCAACCAGCGTCGAGCGCGAGCGTGGCTCCGACGAATCCGTTCGACGTTCTCGTGAACTGCAGCACCGCGCGAGGTGCCGGGCCCGCATCGATGGCCTCCGACATCTCAGCTCCCGCGTCTGGCAAGGCAACGAGCCACGGCAGCCCACCGTCGCGTGGACGGCTGAAGCGGCGAGGCGTCTTCCCCGCGTCGATCGGCTCGTCACGAAACGCCATCAGCACCAGGCCCGCGTCGCTGTCGGTGGCGAGATAGCGGAACTGATCGTCGAGCTCGTGAACCCACGTGCCCGAGAGATCGGCGAGACAGCCTTCCGGCACGACGATGGGTGGAGGTGGCGGCGGCGGCTTCGGAACGGGCTGCGGCTCGGGCGGCGCGCGAACGCACGCGATGACCAGAACCACCCACTTCAGATGTCGAGCAAGAGACCTCACGGCGAACGCGGTCACCGTAG